>JAXMMN010000313.1:0-4653 GCA_034366485.1 Bdellovibrionales bacterium | reverse complement strand
AATATCCAGTGATCCGCCACATGCTGAACCTCGAGTCGGTGAACACGTACGAAGGTACAGAAGACATTCATCGTCTCGTCGTCGGTCAGCAGATCACTGGAATAGCTACTTTTCGCTAACCCATTCAGATCCGCAATGACGGCACAGGTGCGCGTCCCGGCGCGCGCCAACGTATACCGCTGCTCCTAGCAGAGTGGCAGCGGACAGTATGGATCGAAAACCGAGATATCCGCGTGGCGAAAAGAAATACGCACCGGCTGCGAGAATCACCAAGAGGAAGAACAAGGCCAAAAAGCCCAGCTTGTTCTTGGAATCTCCTTCGGCGTTACATTGGTAGCAGCGGACGTTGTTTTTAATAAAGAGAAACATCGAGATTCCTAAATCTTTCAGTCTTACCGAATGAGTCGGTGATGTTTTGTTATCCACGGTCGATCGACAACATCTGCAAGAAGAATAATTCGATCTGTTTGCCCGCGATTGAAGACTTGGTGTTCGCGGCTAACATCGATAATGTACGCCGAACCGTCCGCGGGCATGTGTATGCTCTCATCATCACATGAAAAAACAGCGCCTGGGTTGGTGAAAATGGGAATGTGTAAGCGGATGCTGTAGCGGCCCTCTGGCGCATCGCGATGTTTTGTTGAGTGCCCACCCGCTTTTAGTAAAGAGAGTCGAATGCGGGCTGGCTCAAGGCCAATAGCGCGAATCTGTCCTACGACTTCGGCAAGATAACCAAAACAGATCGATGTTGGGACGCGGTACATCTCTCGTTGTTTGATTCCGAGGGCTTCGGCTTTTTCTTTGATGGTTGAGCCCGGCATAAAGGTTGGCTCATACATCAACTGACCTCTTTGATATCCGTCTTTGTAGTCGCCATCAGACGACCAAACAGACCAACCGCCAAAGTAAGGACCGACCATAACAGGTTCTAGGGGCAAGACGTGTGAGGTGAGATGAGCTTGAAGCTTTCTAATATCGACGGACAGAATTCCAAAATCTAACCGTTCATAGATCATACTAGAAACTTTCATCCGGTCGTAAAAAGCGCCACTTACCGTCTGGCAGGTGCCCGAGCATGACTTTTCCGATACGAACTCGCTTCAGCCCGAGAACGCCAAGACCTACTAATTCGCACATGCGGCGGACTTGTCTCTTTTTTCCTTCGGTTAAAATAAATCGCAGTTGGTCTTCGTTGATCCATTCAACAAATGCGGGCTTTAGCGCCTCACCATCTAGTTCAAGCCCGTGGTTGAGAAGCTTTAGGCCGCCAGGAACGACCTTTCCTTTTACTCGAACAAGGTATTCTTTTTCGATTTCGGAATTTTCACCAATCAGTTCTCTCGCAACTCGGCCGTCTTGGGTGAAAACGAGTAGCCCTTTTGAGTCGATATCGAGGCGACCAGCAGGGGCGAGCCCTGCAAAATGACGCCGATCTAGGGCGGGTTCACCGCGGGTCAAAATATGATTTTCTGCGGTGATCAGCCGGACGGCCGGTTCGTAGCCAGGCTCTGGTTGGCCCGAAACATAGCCAATCGGCTTGTTTAAAAGAATCGTCACTCGATCTTCGCGTTCTTCGCGAGCGCCTGGGGAAATTTCGATTTGGCAATCCAATTTGGCTTTATGGCCAACAGAAACGATTTGGCCATCGACTTTGACCCAACCTTTTTCCATCCACGCATCGGCTTCTCGTCTGGAGCAAATTCCGCGTTCCGCCATAATTTTAGATACACGGACCAAGGGGCTATCATTCATAGTTAGTACAGTAATACGAAAACAGAGTATCAGTAAAAGAACTTTAACGGGGATGGGTTTCGAATGAAAAAAGTGGCAATGAGTTTATTGGCCCTGATTGTGGTTGGATGGTTGTCGGTTGGAAGTGAAGCTGCCAATGCGGCGATGACGCCGTTATTTTCTGCTAAGATATTTGACCTCCAAGATCGATCAAAACACATGTTCGACTATAAAAATGAATTCGAAGTCGTAGGCGACAAGAAGACGATGCTCACGACATTTCTTGACCTTGAAGGCAAAGTCCTTGTCGTCGAAAAAACAGTTGTGACAGTCGGAGAGAATGGTTCGGAGAGCCTTTTGTCTTTTGAACAAGACCATCGACAACTCGGGACGATCGGGAAAATTGAAGTCGCAGATGGGAAAGCGGGCTTTTCTTTCACGAAGGATGGCAAGACCAAAACTGCGAGCGAGACGATCGAGCCTAATTATATCGTAACTTCGATGGTGCTTGGTTTTGTGCAGTCGAACTGGGAAAAATTGATGAAGGGTGAGACAGCGAAGGTCCGCTTGGGCGTCGTTGATCGCCGAGAGAGTGTTGGATTTAGCTTTTCAAAAGAAAGTGCGACCGCTGACAAAGTAGTCATCAAAATGAAACCTACAAGTATGATCATCTCGGCCCTTGTCTCGCCACTTCGATTTACATTTCAGCCAGATGGGAAAAAACTTGTTGAACTCGAGGGGCGCGCGGCTGTGAAGGTTCAGAAAGACGGAAAGTTCAAAGATTTTGACGGTTTTACCGTCTACACTTACGCCGGCTCTTCGCCAGCTTCCGGGCCTGCAAATAAAAAGTAGTCCGACTTTGTGTTCATAAGTATGGGCTCGTCGAAGTTCTCTTGGAGTGCGCAACATAACGCTTCAAGGTTATGGAACTGCCCATCTACACTTTTTAAATATTCCGCCGCTTTTATCGATATGAGCGGCGACAATGTAATCTCGAGGCTTCGACTTTCCCCGGAAGACAAGCGGACCGACGTGTGGAATTTAGCAGTGGACCAAGCTTCCTTTGGACGAGCAAGAGACACGAGTGATGTTTCGGTAGCGGCTGCGAGAAGGTTGGTTTCCCAAACCTGCACTCCACGAAACTTCACAATGGAAAATTCCGGTTGTTGCCACAGTTTTAATAGCGACTGTTCCAAGACTTCTGAAAGAACCTCAGTCGTTGAAATTCGTTCGTTCGTTTTGAACGCAGGATGAGTGAAGTTCAAATGTCGATGGTCGAATTCCTGTAACACCGAGTTGATTGACGACTTAACTTTTTGCAAAGCTTCGTCGCATTCGTGCTTCTTGACGGCAATTAAACGCGGAATTGAGAAGGTGACGTCCAAACTGTAGTTGTGGCCGTGACCGTAATCCGAAAAGCAAAGTCCGAATTCGGCTTCGTTGGTTTTCGAGTCCCATTGCTTCTGACGGTAGAAGTGCGCGGTCGAAAATGTACCTCGCATACTCGCATAGAGATGCTTCATGTGAGACTGATTCCACCGTCAACAGCGATCAATGCGCCTGTGGTCCATTCGGATCCGGGACCTGCCAGTGTCCACACCATATGTGCGATTTCATTGGGTTGGCCTATGCGGCCCAGTGGTTGAATCGGTCCAAGCTTTTCCAGGGTGGAAGCTTTATCGGCGGCCGCGTGAAATTCGTGGATGGGAGTATCGACAATACCAGGACAAACAGCGTTCACTCGAACGCCGTCTTTCGCAGCCTCGAGTGCAAAGCTTTGAGTCCAATTGTTGAGCGCCGCTTTCGAGGCCGAATAGGCAGCCGTGTCCATTGTCGGTCTTAGTCCCAAGGTCGAACTGATGTTCGTGATGGATCCGCGGTTTTTCTTAAGGGACGGGTAGAGAATTTGTGTCACTCGTATGACTGCAAATAAATTTGTTTCAAACATTCTATGCCAAGAGACATCGGTGGAAGCAACTGTCGTCCCACGCTCAAAAATTCCGGCGTTGTGTACGAGTGCATGAACTCGATCTGCCACGGTGGCACTCATTTTCGTCCAACGATTTAAAACACTGACAGATTCTAAATTGGAAATGTCGACAGGCAAAGTGTGAATCGTCGGCTTCCGAGATGGTTGTGTTTGAAGAAGCAGCTGGGTGATTCGCTTGGCCGTCGCCTCGAGCGCTTCTGGTCGCCTGCCAATCAAAACAAGTTCCCAACCTTCGCGGGCAAATCGTTCCGCGGTGGCTGCGCCGATTCCAGAACCGGCACCCGTGATCACCACGACAGGTGTCGCGTTAACCACGGGTGAAGATTTATCCTCAGTCGAGTTTGACCGAGTCATATCGAACTAAAAGTCGTAGCCGCGAACTGTTTTGCGGCCGTTGTCTTTGCAACGTCCAACAGCTTCGCCGATCATTGAGTGAACTTTTGCACTGAGTGCATCAACAACGTCGCTTGATACGTTGCAACCGTGTTTGCGAATAGCATCTTTCATTTTGCTAGCAATGATGAGTACTTCGCCTTTAGCAGCTTTTTTTGCGCCTTTTTTTGCCATAATCCCCTCCTAGGGAGCTCATTGAATTGAGTGAGTTCCCATTTGAAGAGTTTGATCATGGTAATGTCAAGGGATGCAGTTATGCTGCCTTTTGAGGCCGCATTCCAAGCGCTGCGCGCCATACTTCGGCTTCGACGAAGATTTTTAGAAGATCGAGATCAAGCTTACCGCTGCGACCTTCCATAAACAGAATGTCGATGGCTCTTTCTGGTTGGACGGCCGGCTTATAAGGTCGGTCCATCGAAGTCAGAGCGTCATAGATGTCTGCGATCGTCATAAGTTTGGACTGTAGGGGAATGTGTTCCGTCACAAGTCCGCGGGGATAGCCAGAGCCATCCATTTTTTCGTGGTGCGAATAAGCGATG
>JAXMMN010000312.1:0-1518 GCA_034366485.1 Bdellovibrionales bacterium | reverse complement strand
GAGAGGCGATCAAAGCGACGTTCAATGACGAAGACATCAACGCAACTATCGACAAAGCTGACGACGCGTCGGTGAAGAAGATGCTTGTGACGATGCAAAATGGCGTACACGTCGGAACACCTGTGTTCGACGGCGCTCGTGAAACAGACGTTAAAGATCTTTTGAAACGCGCCAATGTTCCAACGAACGGTCAAATGACATTGTTCGATGGACGCACAGGCGAGCCATTCCAAAACCAGGTGACAGTCGGTGTGATGTACATGCTGAAGCTTCACCATTTGGTCGAAGAAAAGATCCACGCACGGTCGATCGGGCCTTACTCTCTCGTTTCGCAACAGCCGTTGGGCGGAAAAGCTCAGTTCGGTGGTCAGCGTCTTGGAGAGATGGAAGTCTGGGCAATCGAAGCGTACGGCGCTGCTTATACTCTGCAAGAGTTCTTGACCGTGAAGTCGGATGACGTCGCTGGTCGAACTCGAATGTATGAGAGCATCGTAAAAGGTGAAAACGTCCTCGAGCCAGGTTTGCCTGAATCGTTCAACGTTCTCGTGAAGGAGCTGCAATCGCTCGCTCTCAACGTGGAATTGATCGAATCGGATATCCTGACGGACAAGCAACCGGAGGTTGAGCAGTAAGCGGACACTAAGTGTGTCCGGGTTCTGTTTGACGAGGCTCTAAATGCGAAAGATTGAGGTACGAACTTGAAAGACTTATTAAATTTTTTCGATAAACCACGGGATCCACTGAGCTTCGACGCCGTCCGCGTTTCGCTGGCATCGCCAGAAATGATTCGCAGCTGGTCGTTCGGGGAAGTGAAAAAACCTGAAACAATTAACTACCGCACGTTCAAACCAGAACGTGATGGACTTTTCTGCGCTAAGATTTTTGGTCCCGTAAAGGACTACGAGTGCTTGTGCGGTAAGTACAAGCGGATGAAGTTCCGCGGCGTTATCTGCGAAAAGTGCGGCGTCGAAGTCACACAATCCAAGGTACGTCGTGAACGTCTTGGCCACATCGAACTTGCAACACCAGTTGCTCACATCTGGTTCTTGCGTTCGTTGCCATCGCGAATCGGAAACATTCTCAACTTGTCATTGAAAGACGTTGAAAAGGTTCTCTATTGCGAAGCCTATGTCGTTATCGATCCGATGGAAACATCGCTCGAAGAAGCTAGCGTTCTCAGCGAAGATCAATATCAAAAGGCTCTTGAAGAGCATGGACAGAACTTCAAAGCAGGCATGGGCGGCGAAGCCGTTCGTGATCTTCTTCGCAAGATCGATCCCGAGTACTTGTCGCGCAAACTCCGTCTTGAACTTCAAGATGCAAAGTCAGAAGCGGCAATCAAGAAAATCACGAAGCGCTTGAAGGTTGTTGAAGCCTTCAAGTCTTCCGTGAACCGCCCAGAGTGGATGATGCTCGAAGCTTTGCCGGTCATTCCGCCAGATCTTCGTCCGCTTGTTCCACTTGATGGTGGTCGCTTCGCGACGTCGGATCTTAACGATCTCTATCGTCGTGTTATCA
>JAXMMN010000311.1:0-4185 GCA_034366485.1 Bdellovibrionales bacterium | reverse complement strand
GACTGCACGGTGCGTGTGAACTTAGAAAAAAACGGGAAAGAGCGACGGTACTCTGTCGAGATCACGCCGACTTTGACGTCGTACGCGACCGATAACGGACCGACAGTGATTTCGTTTTCGTCTCGTGACGCTCGCGTTCTTAGCAACGACAACGGTGCGCACGCAGTTTCGAATTCCGGCGATGACTATCTCGTCTTGGGAATCAAATCCGTCAAAGGCGGAACATTTGTTCGCGCCTACGTGAAGCGCGGGCAAACGTTGAAAACCGCCGAGTGCACAATTTAGTTTTTACTTAAAGGAGCTTTTATGAAAACCACACTTACTAAAAACACGATGGGTTTGCTTGCTGCCGCTGTTTTGCTTTCATCAGGCACAGCTAACGCCGGAGGCCAAGCAGAGTTCCAAAATCCACCGTGCTTCGAAGTCGCAGTCGCTGTGATCAAAATCAAAGCGCGCGATGTGGCAAAGGACTATCTACCAGGCCTGAAGGCGGAAACGTACCCAGCGCCTGGCATTGACGAAAACACACCTTACGTGATGACGCTCGCAGACGATGGCCAAAGCCAAGAGGCTCGTCGCAAGCAAATCAAAGACGGGTACTTGGTCGCTGGCGACATGATAGTTCCGGTTTTCGCGTACATCGATGATGCGACGAAAGAAAAAGAAGGCATCAAAATGGACGGCAATATCTCGCAAGCCGGAGTTTTGATTGCTCGCTGTAGCATGAAAGATCCGAAAGCTCTTGAAACGATTTGGTGGCAACAGGACGTTGTGGCACGCTAGGCGTAATGAAATTCTTTAAAGATCTCATCGATTTTATAAAAGAAGTGGCAAAGGACGAACGAATTCCCGATCGCGACAAAGCGCTATTGGTAGCACTTGTCGCTTTGGTCGTTTCGCCCTTTGATTTGATTCCCGATTGGATTCCGATTTTCGGGATGCTTGATGACATCGTGATCATCGCGATCGTCTTGGACTACCTATTCAATCGCTTGGACCAAGACATTCTGCTTTCGCATTACCCGTGGGGCATGAAGAGCTTCATCAACGTGAGGCGCGTGGCAAGAGTGATCTCGCTGCTTACGCCCTCATTGATCAAAGACCGAATCTGGAAGTTCCAACCTTCGGTCTATAAGAACTAGTTTTGAACGCGTCTCACTTTGATACGGTGACCTAGGTCCAGAGGGCCGGTTGAAGTGTCTCGAGTCGAATCAATTTGCGGCAGTCGACTGATGTGCCTCAAACTGACTAAATGCCAAATACAAAAGCGAAAGTCCCGAAGCTTCTAGGCCTCGCTGCTCTTTTTTTGCTTCTGCCACTCATCTACAACAATTGCGGTCAGGTTGCTCCGGTTGAGGACGAATCTACGTCGTTGGACAGCTCCTCTGGCTTGAGTCCCGAATCCGCTGCCGGTGGCGAAGAGTTTTGGGAAAGCGCACAGCTTGGACCAGCGCGAGCAATGTCTGGCGCGACGCAATCGCAGACGACAGCAAACTGCCAGGTCACAGGCGATTTTCCGCTGCGAACTCACTTTCGAAAAGGTGTTGGACCAGCGCCTGGCGGAACAGATCTTCCGCAGCTTCTTAATACCTCTCTCTCTTCCGAAGTAGCAGCAAGGCAGCCTTTCGTTAGGATCTATCGTGACTATGTGCCGCGTCCAGGAATGTATCTTGAAGACAATTTCGACGGGAATGTTTATCCGGATCAAGACATTCGCGCGGTCCTTGGCTCTCTTTGCTCGGCCACTGTTCCGCTGGTTCGATTCCGTCAGGTTTCATCAGCAATCACGACGATGGATGACATTCGCAATTTAATCATCCCAAACGAAAGATCGTTTCAGGTTTTACATGGGCTGGTATTTAAAAAGAATTTGTTCACAGTCGTCGTTCCACCGATGTGGACGGCTGGTGGATCTCGTTCGTCGCTTTTTTCAAATGGCTATTCGCTTCATGGTCAGTTGATGAATTCGAATCTCTTCTTTCGAGAATTGAATCGCGCTTATCAGTTGGACCAAAAAGGAGCGATCGGTGTCATGTGGAACGGCGGCGGTGCGCAGGGCACTTACACGGTCCACGACACGGCTTATTCGGAGTTCAACGATTTTCTTAGAATACTAGTTCCTGCTGTTGGCCTAAACGCCGACAAAGCCATTGCGATGGGCGGATCGAGAGCCGGTTGGACGGCGATCAATATGGCGGCACACCCACTTGTGACGAGCCTTCGCTTTGCACATGTCTACTCTGTCTTTCCGCCAGCAGATTGGGATGCCGCCTCTCGCAGCGTTTCAACAACTATTCCATTTCTTTTAACAGTCATTGATTCAGCAGCTGGCTACGTCGGCGCATGGAGAAACGGATTTCGATCGCCAGAGCTTGGTTTGAGCGGAAGCGACGCCTTGATTTTTACTCAAACCGGCACAAGTAATCGTTCTGTCCTACGACAAAATCACAGTCTTTTTTCAACACTAAGAACCGATAAAATCAAAAGAGGAAACACGTCGATCTTGCTTGCGATTTCTAGTCATGACTTTATTGTTCCCAGCGTAGGGCAATGGGACCTTGCGAAAGCTTATCTCGATACCGGGATGAATGTTGAAATCGAAAAACATTACTTCTGTGGCCATGGAAGCTGTAAAATGCCAGACCACGATCTCGCAGCTGCGATCGTGCAGTTAAACGCGTCCGCAACTCCTCGAACAGAACGTCTCGTCACTCCTCGACGCGTGAGTCATTTTATGGTCAATGCAACGACGGGAGTCAGTGAACCTATAACTCGCGCGGGAAATCTAGATCCGCTAACAGTCGAATTCCCGCGCTTTATTTTGGACGATGTCGAAGGTCCGGTGTTTGCCACGGGCGTACCGGGACGGAGATACGCGGTTGCGCTTAAGGACTCTTTGGGCCAAGACTTTGGATTCATCATGGTTCTCAGTGCCAGCGGAACAGCGAGATACAATTGGGCGGCCAATCAGGTTCCCGATGGAGTCATTCGCCTGGGCGGAATTTTTGAGGTCAATAGCGCTGACGAGCCGGTGACGAAGATCGCTTTCATTTCAAATTTGAAAGACAACCCACCGATCGAGTTTCTCCGTTACCGCGAAGACACAAGAGACTTGGGCACCGGCGTGGCACTTGCGATCACAAAAAGTTTTGTCGGTAACAATCTTGAACGCGCCTATGTTGATCCCAAAGCAGGAGTCGCATTCCTGATGAACTACGGTGTTTTGGAAACTGGCACGTTGCCGGTTTCGGCCGCCGACATTGCACTTGTTCGAAGAATTTCAGGTCGTTTAACACCCACTCCGACCGCGACGCCGGCGCCAACGGCAACGCCGTCACCAACACCTATCCCTAATGTTTGTGGCGCTAGCACGGCGCCCTTGCAGTTTGCCTCGCCCGATGGATCGAATGTTTGCTCGGTCGAATGGCCGCAACGGTCTGTTGGACAGTCGATTAAGTCCATTGCTCGCAGCACGAATGGCGGTGCCAGCGGTGAATTGAATGGGACCTGCACAGCAACAAATACGTGGAGCTTCTCTTACTTATGCCCGAACAAGACTGGAAGTACGTGTGGCGGCGGCCAGACGGTCCTTCCGTCAATTCCCTCAGGTGCACGTGCGTGCACATTCAAGTGGGATCAAGCCTCGGGCGGGGCAAACGCCCGAATACTTTCTTCGGCAGCCGAGCTGAACGGTGGAGTCATCGACGGCAAGTGCGAGACCACAGGATGGGCGTTTAGCTATGCGTGTGCCGATCCCGGCGTAAAAGCATGTACGGGTGGTGGTGCATTTCTTCCGTCGGCAAGTGGCGGGAATGGCTGTCACTTCGCGTGGCCACACACAGTCGGGGGACGTTCTTTTTCAGGAAGTTCCGATGCAGCGGCAGGAAACGGTGCGGGCAGACTGACCGCTGATTGCGTTGTTGAAGGTACTGCCGCCGTCTGGAAAAATGTCGTCGCAGTTTGCCCGTAAATCAAAAGTTGAAAGGCAATAGGCCACCGCCCGATCGCGGCGTGTGGCCCATTTCTGTTTTGGTCTTAGTTAGATTTAGCCGGCGCAGTTTTCATTTGCGTCGCTTCCATCTTAAGTTCTTTCGTTTGGCGGGCTTGCCATGCAGCGCGGTCGGCAGCGTCGCGCGACTTTCCCTCTTTCACGATTTTCGTGAGTCCTGATGGAAGCGGCTGATC
>JAXMMN010000310.1:0-3538 GCA_034366485.1 Bdellovibrionales bacterium | reverse complement strand
ACAAATCACCCTTCCATCCCTGCACATCATAAACGCATTCTTCATAGCCAATCGTGGTGAGTTCATCTGCATGCTTGATACGAATCGTTCGCACGTCGATTCCATCTTTGCGCATCACTTCGTAAAGTCGTTCAAGATCGGGCTTCACTAGAGCATTCGGATCCCAAGGTGCATGGCGCCCAAGCATACCTCGTTCGGGTTCTCTGAAATGGCTCGTGCGATTTTCGATGACGAAAAACTGGGTGGGCCCAGTCACGTGAAAAGTGTGACCAATGCACTTTGGAACAACGATGTAGGAACCCGGTGTAAAATCAAGAAGACCATACTCCGACAAGAGCTGCCCGGACCCTTTGTGGCAGAAGTAAAGCCAGTCGCCATCAGCATTGCGACGTGATTCCATTTGCGAGCGATCGGCGACAGGGTGCACCCACAAAGTTGAGACCGTGACATCCGAATTGTAAAACAGTCTTTGGCCGATGAGTGACCCGACGTCGCCGCTTGGCTTTTCGCCGGCTGCAAACTTTACGAGATCGAACATTCGCGGCTTCAACGGACCATCAATTGATGACCACCGGGTTGAAGGACGCTCTTTGATCAAGTGCGAGACAGGTCCGAAGAACCCATCAAGTCCCTGCTCTTCTTCAAAGAATCCCTCTGGAATTCCCTTGTGCCCCTGCCGCGTCGGCTTCCCCTGAGTATAATGATACATCACAATACTCCGCGAATACGTTGGTCTTCTTCCATCGCATCAAACAGCGCTTGAAAATTGCCATCGCCAAACCCATCGTGTCCTCGGCGCTGAATGACTTCCAAGAAAATCGGTCCAACTTGGTTTTTTGTGAAAATCTGAAGCAAGTATCCTTTATCATCGCCATCAACCAAGATCGCGCGATCTTCCAAATCCTTGAGATTCTCCTTCACAATTGGCAATCGAGCAGGAAGAGCCTTGTAATAGGTTTTTGGTGGCGGCGCCAAGAATTCAATTTTTTCCTCGCGCATCGTTTCGACCGACTTACAAATGTCATTTGTCAAAAGAGCAATGTGCTGAATGCCAGAGCCCTTGTACTCATCCAGATACTCTTGGATCTGAGATTTGGTATCTTGTGGTTCATTGATGGGAATCGAAAACTTTCCGCATGGCGAGCGCATAACTTTGGAAAGAAGGCCTGTCGATTTCCCTTTAATATCGAAGAAACGACGCTCTTCAAAACCGAAAATGCCCGTATAGAAGTCACACCACTTCTGCATTTCGCCTTTTGGAACATTGTTGGTCATGTGGTCGATAACCGTGAGTCCTTTTCCCTTCGGCCGACGGTCATCGGTTTCCCATGTCCAACCTGAATCGTAAATTTCGCCACTTCCAGCTTCGACATTTTGTGGGTAACGATCGATGAAGTACACGAGCGAATCGCCGATACCATAGATCGCCGGGATTCCGGCCCAACCACTTTTCTTCGCTTCATCTGTAAACGGTCGCGCGCCGCGCTTCACCGCTTCTTCAAAAGCACGTTTGGCGTTCTTAACCCGGAAGCCCGTCGCCGACGCGCAGGGCCCGTGCTCTTTTGCAAAAGCGGCTGAATAGGAATTCGGATCGTCGTTAATGATGAAGTTGACTTGGTTTTGTCGATACAAACGCATTGGTTTTGAGGCGCTTCTTGCAACGGGCTTCATCCCGATTCGCGCCATCATGCTTGTTAGAATTTCCGAGCCCGCGGGCCCTGCAAATTCAATGAATTCAATACCGTCCAAACCACATGGATTTTGCGTCATAGATCCCCCAGTCAGTAGAATCTTTGCTACCACAGGCCTACCTGTCGGACTAGGGGAATTCAGTGTTTACCTTTTGAGACAGTCTGACTCAGTTTGATCTAAAAATTCCACGCCGCCGCAGCGCCCACCGAGCCCTGACCAACGCCTTGTCCTAAAAGATCTCCCAGCTGATCCAACGAAACGTCGCGTGTGGAGTCCACAACAAACCGACCGTTCAAAGAAAATCTCAAATCGCCTACTCGGTAGCCAAACTCCGGTCCAACCGAAACAACGCGAATCCGGTCGGTCTTCGAAGATGTCCCACCACCCGTCACTTCATAGGGTCCCGAGAGAAGCACCTCTGCCATTCCGCCAAACTCGTAAGAGTTCTTAGGTGCAATTGGAAACTTACCGAGTGCTGCGAAACGCACCGCCAAAGACGAACCATAACGATGAGTGTAAGGTGAACCGCTGACGGTTTGCTGAGTCTCTGATCCAGGAACGAAGTAAATTTGATTTTCAATTCTGACCCGCTCATCCTCACGGCGAACAGCCACACCAAAGGTTCCGGTATCACGACCGACTGGAATGTCTTTGATCTCTCCGGCGGACAACGTGTTCAAATGCAGCGCCGCTAAAAGCTGTACTTCAAATTCATCCCACTGCGCGACGCGAAGGCGCGTCGACAGACCAACCGGGCCAAGATACCAACGCTCGGTAAGCCCCACAAATGTCAGTTCAAGGCCAAAGCCAAAAGCTCCCGCCTGATCATCCCGACTGGAGCCGAACGGATACATAAAACTCTTCAGCGAATGTAGCGCAGAAATTGGCGCGGCAGATTGATTGGATTCCGGCATAAAGAACGAGCGATACGAGTACTCCACAGAGTTATGCCGAGACCGGTTGAGTGAGCGCAGAATGTTCGACTGCTCTTCCGACAAAGACCCGCGACTGTTTTGACTAGTGCCGTTCTCAATATTGACCGCTGCGCCGGCGAGAGACGACATGTGCGCCTTCATTTCTTTTGCTACCGTCGACTTAATTCGATCGAAAGTAGAATCATGCGCGGCAATGGCAAGAGTAATCCGACTAACTGATTTTTCGTTTTCTCGAATTCCTGCTGGAAGCGCTCGGTGCAAAGCTTCATGAATGTGAAGTGCCACCAACTGGTTTCTATCTAACAACAGTGCGGCTGGAAAAAAACGGGTTGCCGCATGTGGCTCAGCAAAGGTCCGCGCGTAGACAAGCTGACCTTGACTACCAACGGCGCCGATTGCACGTGCCACTTCAAGGGCGTCCGATTTTTGCTCGACCGTCGCATCTGTTTTTGACAGATAAATGTTTTGTCCAACAAGCAACATTTCTGCTTTTTCAACTTCCGGAATCAAGAGGCCCAAACCCTCGACGCCAGAAACCTGCAAGGCCTTTAACTTGTTCACGGCCTCAAGGCGCGTCTCGACTAGGATTCCCGAGCGAACCGGCACGGCAGCTTCGAGATCGCCACCGTCGTCGCCATTTCCAACTCGTGTTGGACCAGCCGCGGAATGAGAAAGAAGAAACATACTGATCACGCAGAAGGAGACAGTGGACGTCGCGGCTCTGATGATGTGCTTCATACTGGCTCCTGATTTAAGCGAAACAACGCTACTTCCAATTGGTAAATGGAATCAAATTTGCGACCGCGACGTTTACGTCCGTATTTCGCAATGATTTGTTCCTGAAATTCGGCGATCTCTCTTGCGATGGCCTTTACATCTTTTTTATCGATGGCCATGCCGATTCCGGTGAT
>JAXMMN010000309.1:0-2070 GCA_034366485.1 Bdellovibrionales bacterium | reverse complement strand
GATCGCTTTTTAAACTCACGATCACCATTTGGAATCCAAATGCCAACGCCGCGATATCCAAGCAGATGAAATGATTTTTCCACTGTCTGATATCGAGTGCCCAGTCGTCTTTCGATCACCGTCTCATCAAGGGCGAGCTTCAATTCGGAAATAGAATTGGCCAATTTTTTCGAGCCAGGCGACAAATCACCGCGCCGTGCTTGGTCCTCAAGGCGACCAATTTCGATAAGACTTAAAAAACTACCCAGTTCTTTTCCGCCGCCCATGAAAGAGGGAGCAGCCTTTATCACCGCTCCAATGGAAAATCCGCGAATTGGGTCTTCTTCTAAATAGGCCAGCAGTGCTTTTGAAAAATCAGTTAGTGACGGAATCAATCGCTGTTTGAGTGCCGCAGTTGAAAGGGCACTCATCGTAAAAGTTTCGACCGCTTTAGGCTCTGCGCGGCCCTGCTGACCACGAACGGGATCGAGCGATTGTTCAGTCAAAAGTGGCAACATTTTCGCCACGAGCAGCGCCTCGTCTGTTTTGCCGACAAGCGCGCCGCCACTTAAAAATCGACCCGTGTTGAGTTCGTACATCAATCGTCGGTACGGAAGACCCAAATAGCTTTGTACCTGCGCTGATCCAACGATGTACCGGCTTGTGTCCGAGATTTCTCGCGCCACCTCGGCCATCTGCATGAGGCAAGCGTCGCTTGCGTAGACATCGATAGGTCGGCCTTCCAGAGTCACGTTGACCGTGGCTGTGAGGGCCTGGTTGAGATCATCAATCGACAGTCCGTTTCCTGTTGCGGGATCTATAGCGATTCCGCCAAAGGATGCTGTGGCTGTTGGAGGTTGCGGTAAGAGAGCGACTTGCCCAAGCGCTGCGGCAAGCTGTCCCGCAGGCGCGGCTTTATTTAAGTTCTCCACGTCGATCGGTGTAATTTCCGTCGGCGCCCCAAGCCATCCTTGCCCGTGCCCCCAAACAACGACCATGTATCTTTGGGCTGGGTACTGTCGAACGCCCCATTGCAGAAAATCTTGTAGCCCCTGTTTGCTCGGTGGCTGATCGGGAAGGAGATCGACGATGGGGGATCGCACCGTTTCCGGGCCTCGCGCTTTGAAGTCGGCAATCGAGGTTGCAGCGCTATAGGGTTGATCATCGCGCTGAAACATATGAAGGCGTCGAAGTCCTGTCGCGCCAGCCGTGTCGGCCTGAACAATTAGATCTGATTTTAATGTCGATCCTGCGTACCTGCCGCTCTCAAATCGGCCTTCCATTTCCTCTAAGTCCCAAATTGCGTAGGGGCTTAGATCATTGTCGCCGGCCATGTAAACCAGGACTGTCCAGTCCTTGAAACACGTTCGACGATCAATTCCGGACTTTTTTAAGCGCGCAAGGTAAGTGTCGTAACCGCGGTTTCCGTCGGAAGTGATGTTCGCATCTTTTGCGGGATCGTACTTAGCAAGGTCGCGATTGCCCCATAGTTCTCGACAAGATTTTGCGGGAAACCATTTTGGCTGGGAGGCAGTAGCAAAAGCAGGCGAGCCGAAAATCGACCCGCCGACGAGGACTATAACTAGGTAAGTGGCGAAGAGGGCCACTAGCCCCAGTTTTTTAGCCATGCCCTACTCTGGTTTGTTTGAGACAGCGATCAATGATTCGATGATCGAAGCCAAGGGGACACCGTTGTGAACTGCGGTCATAACAGCAACGTCACGCCAGAACTTTGGCAGCGCCGTCGTTCCATCCCATGTTCCAGTGAGACGAGAGTCGCCAATCGTTGTTGCGCGTCCGTCCGCAACTGGGTTCCAAAGGAAGTCTGGGTGAATATTTGAGTACCATTCGCCACCAATGATTTCCATATTCTGATCCAACTCGAGATCATACATATAAGTGACTGTCGTCGTAGCGTCGTGAACCTCGGAATCCACTTCATTGTGTGTCGCACTTGTCTCGACCACATAAGTGACTTCCATTTCGATTCCTACGAAATGAGCGGCTTTTTTAGAGCGGAATTTTTTGAACTTGTCGTTTGTGAACTTGTCAGCCGCGACGGTTGCTGTGCGAAGGCTACGCGCGCTTTTG
>JAXMMN010000308.1:0-2213 GCA_034366485.1 Bdellovibrionales bacterium | reverse complement strand
TGTGAAAATAATCTGGACTGGCGAAACAGCGAGCTACCGGCAGGTTGTCCTGGTCAAATATGGGGTGAGCTATGAATTCGACAAGCCAAACAGAAATGCGAATGCGAACTTTTCCGATTTTTATACAACGGTCGACGCGAGATTTGATCACTTCGACACCAACACCTCAGTTCGGTACTTTCCCTTGCATCGGGTCTTCAACACGTCGTCTCGCGCCCGATTCATTGATTCCGTTGGCAATTACCTCCAGCTTAGCTTCTCTCAGAATTTTCTCATCACCGAAAATGTCGAAGAGGCCTACGCCAAGCGAGACGAGAACATAGGGATCGCCATTGGCTTTGTTCATCGGTACGCAACCATCGCGACAGAAATCAACTACCTGCCAGCGACTTACTCACCAATTGATTTTAGAATGAAAAGCTGGTCGGCCTTTGCGAATCTGAAGCCGCCGGGCGACTGTTGGGGACTTCGAGCAACGATCAGTCACATCTTGAGTGAACCTGCTCCGCGATACAGTCTTGGACTTGATTACAATTTCGGCGGCGCTGCTCAGTAATAACGTTCCGAAGTCACGTTCCAAAGTCACATTCCAATGGGAACTTCGTTAAAAGCGGTAGACGCTGTAGCGAACCTCGCCACCCTCGACACCGCGCTCACCGATCACAGGTGAAATCAGCAGCCGCGGCAATTCGGCCACTTTGCGTACTTCCCGCCGTACGGGACGCACATCGAACTTCAATTGATCACTATAATTGTATTGACCCAATTGATCGCGAATATCCGCTTCTTCTTGATTGGGGACCCCGTAAACCACGTAAAGCCCAAGTAAAATTCCAGCATAAAGTCCAAAGGAAGCCCCGCGGGCAACTTTATTCAGGTTGTCGCCAGGTTTGTCGGAAAATGCGAGCGTCGCTGCTCCAACTAGAGTTCCGGCCAAAACGCCATAGCTGCAACTCATAATAAAGTCGCGCATAGGTTCGGCCTCAGAGGATCGCGGACTCAACAACGCCGCGCCTAAAACCAATACCATCCCAATAGTTCTAACGGGTTTTAAGATCTTCATTGCTCAATTGTAACTCGGGCGCCGCCAACGATGTCAAAAGATCGCAAACATCCGAAACGATTCGCGCCGCATCGCCTCTGGAACCACCAACCGAACATCGACGGCCATGTCCCTCGACAGCCCAGGAAAACCCGACAATTCTTCTCGTATCCAATGACAGGCCCTCTGCAGTCTCAAGCGCTGAAGACGCGACAAGTTTAGCGCGCAATCGTCAGGCCATAGGCTTGATTTTACCTCGATCAGCAACACTTCATCGCTCTTTGGGCCCAAGACTAAAATATCAATTTCGGCAAACGGCGTTTTGAAGCGACGGAGCACGAGCCGGTAGCCCTTTCGCTGAAGCCACTCGCAGACTGCAAGTTCAAGCGCCTCACCGCGCGATTCAGCGCGGGAACTAGCACTCGAATTAGAGACGAACGAACTCTCGGACCCCACCAAAAGTTTTTCGATGGATTGGCGTAGGACCATGCTCTTCGATGGCTTTGCGATGGACGGCCGCCGCGTAGCCTTTGTGACCTTTGAAGCCATAGACGGGATACTCCTCGTCGGCCGCAATCATCAATCGATCCCTTGTGACTTTCGCGACGATCGAGGCCGCTGCGATTGGCAGCGCTCGAGAGTCACCTTTGATCAAAGTCGTCTGTGAAAGACCGGCCCACTTTTGAAATTCCGGTCTTTCAAGATGGAGCCCGCGAAAAGGAATCTTCTGATTTCCATCGATCAGAAGATGTCCTTCAGAATGTGCGAAACGCGCTTCAAGATCGACCAATGCACGTTTCATCGAAAGAAACGTCGCTTGAAGAATGTTGATTTCATCAATTTCCTGGCTAGACGCAAAGCCGAGACCAAAATAGCAGGTTTCACGAATGAGGTCCGCCAAACCGCCGCGTTTTTTTTCTGATACAAGCTTCGAATCTGTCACGCCCGCTTCTGCCAAACGCTCAATCGCATTAGGCGGAATGATCACAGCCGCCGCGTAGACAGGACCGGCCAAGCAACCACGACCAACTTCATCAAGACCAATCACCGGCGAAGGAGAAAGCTTTTGCCAATCAAAGGGTCCTAGCTGTTCGGAATCTGGCTTTGTGCTTTTCATTTTGTTCATTTGCTCAATCCAAGTCGAAAAGAAATCGACGCTCAAGCACTCTTC
>JAXMMN010000307.1:0-2388 GCA_034366485.1 Bdellovibrionales bacterium | reverse complement strand
TGCGACACTTAGCAAATGGTCACTGACCGTGAAACCAAACTGAAGTGCAAACCGGAGATCAAAGAAGTAGCAAATGAAAAGACCGAAGCTGATGTTGCTAGAGTAAACCTGTCCAAGAGTTTGAGTCCAACCGCGAAGTCCACCGACAAAACCAACTGTCAACAGTCGGCCGTTGCGGAAGAAATTGAGGTCTTCCTCTTCTTCTACGGATTCTTCAAATTCGGAATAGTCGGCGAAGGGGTCATAAGAATCATCGACTTGAGCAAGCAACACCCCTGATTCGAGCCGAAGACGATCGGAGGAGTTTTCTTGGGCCTCTGCCGTTTGTCCAAAAGACATCACAAAACTCGTTGCGAGTGTCAGCAGTGCCATCGAAACGATCATCCATGCACGTCCAACAGGTAAACCTCGTAGGAATTTGCCATCTGACACAGGAACTCCTTCGCTAGACCGGCCTAGCGCAAAGCGTCAAAACAGAGCCTTCTCCTATAGGGTAAAGGGGTCTAGCGGGCATAGCAAGGTGGACGATGGGTCTCGTCTTAAAACTCGCCCGTTTGTCGAGAAGTTAGACAGTGAAACTAATCGTGGAAGCTAGAGGGATTTCTCCATGTCACAAGGTGAGGAACGGCTTCCCGGTTGCTTCTTTTGCGATGCCTTGGTCATATGGGGCGGCGAGGTTCACGCATGTCGAAAATTTCTTATCGCGACTCGGGCGTTGATGTCGAAGCTGGCGATCAGCTTGTCGATTGGCTTATCGATTCGGAGTCAGTTGACCGAAAGCCAGCGCCGCGCGCCGATCAAATCGTTTCTGGAATTGGCGGATTTGCAGCGGTGTTTCGAGCTCAGTTCAGCCACCTGAAAAAACCCTGTCTTGTTGCTGCGACCGACGGAATCGGTACGAAGATTTTGTTGGCAAGTCACACGGGTCGCTACAAAGAAGTAGCTCAGGATCTCGTGGCAATGTGCGTGAATGATCTCGCATGCTCCGGTGCAGAGCCGCTTTTCTTTTTGGATTACTACGCCACCAGCAAACTCGAGCCAGCCGCTGCAAAAGAATTTTTAGAAGGCGTTAGAAACGCTTGTCACGCGGTGAACTGTGCCTTGATTGGTGGGGAAACGGCCGAGATGCCAGGTGTGTATAAGCCTGGCGATTTTGATGCCGCTGGTTTCGCGGTAGGAGTTGTTGACGAAGAGGAAATGCTAGGTCCTTCGCGGGTTCAAATCGGGGATCAAGTGATTGGTGTCTCAAGTTCGGGTTTTCACTCCAATGGATTCTCGCTTCTTCGTCGTGTTTTTGAAAATGATTTGGATGAGTGGGTAGATCGGCTCTTGATCCCGACCGCACTTTACGTGAATTTGATTTTAAAGTTGAAAAGTCTTGGTTTGGTTAAAGCTGTGGCGCACATCACCGGTGGCGGTATGGAAAACTTGCCGCGAGTTTTGCCGAAGGGAACCGAGGTAAAGCTGATCGACTGGGCGTGGCCAGAAGCTTTCATTGAAGTTCAAGAGCGCGCTAAGCTTTCGCGTGAAGAAATGCTTCAGACGTTGAATTGCGGAGTTGGGCTAGCGTTGGTTTGTGCTGCGAATGACGTTGTTAAAGTCGAAGCGATCGTTAAAGAATTCAATCACACGGCCTATCAGCTAGGACGTGTCGATCAGTCCTCCAGCGGCGCGAGCGCTAGCTCCGCACAGGTGGTGTACTGATGAAGAACATCGGCGGCTTGAAACCTTGCCGCTGGTGCGTGTTCATTTCGGGACGCGGTTCTAATCTGGCGGCTTCGCTTGAAGGTATGCGCGAATCGGGTGCACACGAAATTGAGCTAGTGGTTTCGAGCGCGGAGAACGTCGCAGGTCTTGCAAAAGCGAAGCGATCTGGTGTTCCAGTTATGATTGCGCCGAAGACGGCTGGTGGAAAAATCGATTGGGACCAACTCACTGTCGATTTAAAGCGGCGAAAAATCGACATGATCTTTCTCCTTGGCTTCATGAAAATCGTGCCGGGGAAATTTATTGATCAGTGGGCCAACCGCATATTGAATCTTCATCCAAGTCTTTTACCGGCCTATCCTGGTCTCAATAGCATCGAGAGAGCATTTGTTGCCGGTAGTGAACTTGGAGCAAGTGTGCACCTGGTTGTTCCGCAAGTGGACGCGGGACGGGTTTTGAAGCAGCGTCGATCACTGGAGGCGGCATCAGGAAATGAACGCCATTCGATGCCCTTCGCAATCGCGGACTTTCTCGTTCACGTAGATGAGCAGCGGCTGGTGAAAAATATGGTTCAGCGACCTTACGCCGTTTGGACCAGTTCAGAGGGGAGCCACTGATGGCTGACATCATCGATCAGCATGCGTCACTTCAGGTTGCAGATGTCGTGCTTGTTTCAACCGA
>JAXMMN010000306.1:0-1634 GCA_034366485.1 Bdellovibrionales bacterium | reverse complement strand
TGCTTCATAGGCGGGATCCATTGTCAGATAAGGCTCTTGCCAATCCGCGAGAACGCCGAGGCGCTTAAACTGTTCGCCCTGGATTTTTACCCATTTGCCAGCTTCTTGGCGGCAAAGGGCGCGAATGTCGCTATCTGATTTTTCTTTTCGTTTTGCGCCAAGCTCTTTGGTGACATTGATTTCGATTGGTAGCCCGTGACAGTCCCAGCCAGGAATAAATGTCGCGTTGAAGCCCGACATGTTTTTGAACTTCACGGTGAAATCTTTAAGGCACTTATTTAGAACGTGGCCGATGTGAATGTTGCCATTCGCGTAGGGCGGGCCATCGGGCATGGTAAACGGTGGACGGCCCGCATTCTTTTCTAGGATCTTCGCGTAAGTTTGTTTTTTGTCCCACTCCGCGATCATGACAGGTTCGCGCTCAGGGAGGTTACCCTTCATAGGGAAATCGGTGGCCGGAAGCTGAATCGTTTCTTTCATGCTTCTCTGGTAGCACGAATACCGATTCGCGACCAACGGATTCAGTTCTAATCGATCATCGGTTTTAACTGTTTGTACCCGATTGCAACGAGCATCTGAAGTGCTTCGGTTTCGCTCGAAAGATTCAATTTCTCGCGGACTTCCATCAGAACGGCTTGAGTGCGGCCGTTCAGCGCCATGCCGATTGCACCAGCGTGGGCAGTGACCTGCGGTGCTTGGTTTTGGTTCATCGAGGGTACTGAATTATGAATGTGAACCGTTGGTGGAGCGGTGTGAATGACCGTTTGTTGAGTTGAGGAATGATTGGCGGACGAGTGTGGAACGTAGCTGTGACTTTGGCTCTGGCTATGGTTATGACTTTGCGATCCGGGTGTTTCGAACTGACGCAGGGCCTCATTGATTTGGCGAAGGTCAGAGAGAAAGTTTTGGCTACTGACTGGCGCTTCATTTTCCATTCGAGAAGACTCAACGCGCACTGTTTCAGCACGCATCGAATCGACTCGAGTTGTTTCCGAGTGGGCGGTGCCTCGACCGCTTGACCGATAATACAAAGTCATCAATCGGTCCGGATCGGAAGCTTGTTTACGAACGTGGTCCGGCTGATTCACAAGCCAATTGAACGCCGCTTGCAAATCGACGCGACTGTACTGAGTCGTGGTACCGCCAGAAACAGGTGATCCGGCTGAATTTGCAGGAGGAAGTCCGTAAGACGACATAGGCGGGCGACGCTATCCATCGGGCCGGTGTTGATTCAAGGAAATTCCTGGGAATGTTTAAGTTTTCAGCATGCCAAAGAGTCGGAAAATCTGTCGCCGTCGCCAGATCTACTTGAAGGTTGCTCCTTCGTTTTGAAACGCGCTGCGTTTCAAAACGAAGGAGGCCGTGGTGGCCTACTTCGGATCAGCGTAGTCCCGGGCAATGATCCCGTACTTCTCGATTTTGCGAAGCAAAGTTTTCTTTGGAATATTGGCGTGAAGAGCCGTTTGATTTATTCGGCCTTTGAACGTTTTCAAAGCCTTCACGATGAACTCGCGTTCAAATGCCTCTTTGTGCTTGTTGAAATCCAGCGTATCGCCACCGATCGATACGGTTAGTTCACCATCTTCGATGTCGTCTTCTGAACTTGCTGAGTCGACGGACTGAAGGTCGTCAAG
>JAXMMN010000305.1:0-3794 GCA_034366485.1 Bdellovibrionales bacterium | reverse complement strand
GAATCCGGATTCTGCAAATCCAGATTCATGGCTAGAAAACGGCGGCGTCGTTTCGATGACCATCAAGAGTCCCGATGGACGTGAAGAAATTCAAGTCGCCGGAAAAGTTGTCTGGAGCGAAGAGAAGAAGCGCTTCGGGGTCGCCTGCGAAGGCGCAGACTCGAGCGTCCTCAACTCGATCGGACGATGGACCTCGGGCCTTCTGAAGGCGTCTTAACCGATAGATTCTTTTTTATGAACGTAGTCCTCGCGAATCCAAGTACGGATTCGCTTGTGCAACTCGTCGGAACAGCCAAAGAAAACAAAGTGGCATTTGTACATCGGGTCTTCCGTTGTACCGCCAATCGATGCGGCACAGCGGGCGAGAACACCATCGCTGATGTTGCCGAAAAGTGGTGAGAAAAACCTCATAAAAGATCGCGCCTTTAACGGCGTCGGGTGTAGCACCGTGAGGCCGTACTCGGAAAGCTCTTCCAATTGAATCGATTTACACACTTGTGCCGTAAGTTCACACGGCACAAAGGGAGACGCGTCTGGCAAAACCGAACGGCTAACCTGTGGAAGGGCAACGGCCAGTTTGTCGACGAAGAGCTTTCGATCTAGAGGCTTATACACATAATCGGCGATGCTTTTGTGATTGAAGTCGCTAGGCTGAATCCGCGCTTCCTCATCTGCGAGAATAAAAATCTTAGGCAGCGGTTCCGACGGAATGATCACGCGAGCACGAGAAAGCGCCCCATGGAGTCCGTCTAGCCATTCCGCCGCCGTCGAGCGAATGAGACCGCCGTCGATGATCAGAGCATCAAAACGATATTGATCTGGTGTTGCGCCTTTGGCGACCATTCGGTTGAGATCAATCCACGCGGCGCGATCGATTTGCTTCACTTCAAGCTTCAGTGTTGCGGGGACATCTGGGCCCGTGCTCGGCACCAAACGTCCTTTGGCTTCGGCGTAAACAATGAGTCCTTGGTCGTCGACAAATCGAACGCCGGTGACGCCTTGTCCACCAGTTGCCGTGTAGCCGAGAAATTCGTTGAAATCTTCTAAGTCAGTTTTGGGAACAGAATAAAACCAATCGAGGGGGCGTGAGAGCCAGTCTTCCGATTTCTTTCCTAAAAAAGAATCTTTCGCGGACAAGTTTGGTTCGAATCCAAGAAGTTCGTGTTCGCCTTCGGTGATGATCAGAGTGGTGCGGCCTCCGGGAATTGCGCCTTCACTGGCCATGGCGGATTCGTCATCCTCTGATTGCGTCGCGGCGCCGCCTTGAGCCTGGCCCGAAAGCTTTGCAAGTCCTGACAAGAACCGGGTGTAGGAGGGAAACAGAATAGCTGCTGTGCGATCAAAGTTTTCTTCGATGCATCCTTGTGCTTGCGCCAAAATATCTCGGTTCAGATCGATAACAGCAATGCGATGTCGTGGGGGAAGTTTTTCTTTTACTTTCGACGAGTTTGTTCGCGCGGCTTGCGGTCGATTGCGGCCCGGCATTTGACGATTGCGAATGAACTTTCGAAGTTCAGATAGCTGGGCGCCATTTATTCCGAACAAGGTAAAGCGAACCAACCAAAGGCCTTCATACTGTGGGTGGCGCACGGAGGCGTAGCACCGGCCAAGCATCCGACTGGAAGTTATCGTGTTTCCAAAAATTGTCGAATGTATAACCGCGAAAACGCCATCAGCGAGCGGTGCGGGGTTGCGAATACTGATTGCGAAGTCAGAGATTTCATCAATGGTTGTGTCTTTGCCAATTTCGATGGTGTCTTCGGCGCGCGCTCGAAAAAGAAAGGACGGCGTGATGTCAGGCTTGTCCGCCAAAAGCAATTCCACTTTTTGAAGAAGGAGTTGCTGATCGAGGGGCTTGAGTACCATGTCATCGATCGCATCGTGCCGAAAACGATCCGGACGCAAATGTGGATCGTCGTAGCCAAGTACAAGAGTTTTAAACCCAGTCGCCTCAGCGATGTGACCAAGCTCTCGAAGTTTGGCTTGTGTCGAGACGAGCCAATCCAGCGGCCGACTTGTAACAGCATCTAAATCAATGATGAGAAGTCGAATCGGTGTGAGCTCGGCTTCGACTTCAAGAAGTTGCGCTTTTGATTTTTCGTCTTGATCGTCCTCTGGCACGGACGCGCTGTCGTCGATCAGGAGATCTCGTTGCTTCAATGCAGCGCTGTACTTTTTTTCGAACGCAGCGACGCTGTTGCAAATTTCAAGATACGGTTGGTTTTCAAATAAACGAAACCACCCGCGCATCTGCGTGGCCGAACGGCTGTCGTTTGAAATGAGAACGCATTTATGCATGCACCTTTTATTCTAGAGGTTTCGCGCACGGAGTCACAAGAAGAGTCGATTCGAGGGCCCACAAAGTAACTTGCGATGCGACCAACAGCGAGTTTGTCAAAAACGCTTAACAATATTAGCCTTTTCGAAATGAAGTCGCTCCGAATGGCCATTTTATCCCATAGTGCCGCCACGCGCCCCGATGCGATTGTGGATTGGGCCTATGACCGCGGACATGCTCCAAATGTTTGCGCCCTCTACAAGGGCGAGCCTTGTCCGGAGGTTGAGGAATTCGACTTTCTCGTTTCGATGGGTGGCCCAATGAACTGCCTCGAAGACGAGCGGTTTCCATTTTTAGCTGAAGAGGCGAAACTCTTGGAACGCGCGATCGTGGCGGGGAAGGGCGTGTTGGGCCTTTGTCTAGGTGGGCAACTGATCGCCCGAGCGAGCGGCGCGAAAGTCATGCAGCACGAACATTGGGAAGTCGGCTGGCACAAGGTTCGCCTGGAGGACCAATTTCTCGGCAAAGGAGAAATTATGGCGTTTCACTGGCACCGGGACACCTTTGAGCTTCCCAGCGGAGCCCGGCGAATTGCCTCAAATCCAATCACCCCAGAACAGGGTTATCGTCTGTCGAACAAGGTCGTCGGGCTGCAGTTTCACCCGGAGGCGACGGCCCAGTGGGTCCGCGAGTGCCTAGAAGACAAGCCCTATCCAGAGGGACCCTATGTTCAAAATCATGAAGAAGTCGTTCAAGGCTTGATTCATCAACCAGCCATGAACTATTGGTTTAGAAGACTCCTACAACAGATTGAAGGTGAGCTGTGATTTTACGCTTTGCTAAAGAACAGACGCAGGCGCTGCGTGACGAAAAATTTCGCGAATTCTGCGATCTCACAAGTCAGGCGCTTAACGTCTCGATTGAAAATGCAAAGACGAAAGAGATTGCTGGTGCCGGCGATTATCTTCTGATCGGAACCCATATCGATTCAACGCTCGAACTTGATCTCGATAGCGAAGAGCCAATCCGTTTAGATGGCTTTGAATGCATCTATGTCCCGCGAGCAGAGGCCGATGTGAAAGAGCTGAGGTCAAATGACGAATGGAGCCGCCGCTTTGCGACGACCGCTGTGGATCGTAACTTTGCGGGTTTAAAGCTTCATGAGTTTATTATGTCAGAAGTTTCCACGGGCGGCGAGTCGGCGGACAAATATCAATTCGTTATAAAGATCATCGGTACTTAAAATCGCACACCGGCTTATTGTGGCGGCAGTACTTAGTTGGTTGCCGGCGATCGTGTTCTTCGTTGTTATAAATATTGGAGAGTTCGATCTTGGCGGCCTGTTTGCCCCGGTCCTATTGGGTTGCGTCGTCGCCCCAGGCGTCGCGATCTCCGGATACAAGAAGTCGCCTGATAAAAAGCGAGCACTTGTCGTACTCGCCATTTCAATCGTCGGGACCCTCTACTCAGTCGCTCGTTTTGTAAATGGCTAAGGCAGATTTCAATTCAGCGATTC
>JAXMMN010000304.1:0-2918 GCA_034366485.1 Bdellovibrionales bacterium | reverse complement strand
TGGGCACAGGTGTCGGCACTTTGTTGTCATAGGTTGAAACAACGGCATCAAAGCGGCCTTCGTCAAAAAAACCAGCAAGATCGTCCAGCGGCGCACGAAGAAAACTGTCGCCGTTTAAAACCATGAACTCGTCTTCAAGATCGTCTTTCAATTCTTTGACGGCGTTCATGATGGCGCCGCCAGTACCAAGCGGAGTCGTTTCAAAGACGTAGCTGATGCGAACACCCCACTTCGACCCATCGCCAAAGTGATCGCGCACTTGTTCGCCTAAGTAAGCGACCAGAAGAATGATGTCCGTGTAATCCTGCTCTTTGAGATCTAAAATCTGCCAGTGCAAAAAGGGTTCGCCACAAACGGGAACCATGGGCTTGGGGCACTTTTCAGTGAGCGGCCTGAGGCGCGTTCCAAGGCCACCAGCAAGAATCAAAACTTGTTTTCTCATGCTAGCTCGTTACCTGAGGCGTGGTCTTTTGTTCGATGATTTGTTTGATCGCTTCGCGAACAGCGGCGTCGCTTTCAAGAAGCGCTTTCCAGCCAAGGCTTTCCAAACGTTTCCCGTCGAGCCACGTGAAAGGAACATCACCGACCCAACCGCGATCTCCTTCACCAAATTCAAGTTGAGGGATCATCGAAAGCTTCTGTTGTTTCGCGAATTCTTCGACGACAGCCGTCGCTAGGAACCGAACATTCGAAACCCCCTGGCTTGCAAGATTAAAGCATTCAAAGAATTCACCCTCGTGCAGCCCAGCGCAGTGCTGCCAAGCGAATTTCATTCCTGCGATACAATCAGTAACGTGAAGATAAGATTTTTTCTGCGTGCCATTTCCAAGAACCTTAAGGCTGACCGATGACTTCATAAGTCTGCCAACAAAGTCATGGATCGCCCCGTGGGTCGAACGTGGACCTACGATATTTGCAAAGCGAAACACCACCGCCCGCATCTGACAGTTGTGCACGAAGGCCGAGACCAGCGCTTCACACGCTAGCTTGCTTGCGCCATAAAACGAAATTGGAAACAACGGACCATAGTCTTCCGGAGTCGGCTTGGTCTTTGCCTCACCGTAAATCGCCGAGGTCGAAGCAAACAAAATATTTTTTGCTCCGCACCTACGCATAGCCTCAAGAAGATTGAACGTTGCAATGGTTCCGTTTTTAAGATCGACGTCTGACTTTTCTGCCCCTTGGGAAATATCGCTATTGGCCGCCAGGTGAACGACAAGGTCGTCCGCGCCCAATTCGAATGCCCGAAGTTCGTCCGTCACACGATCGAGATCAAGGAGGTCGGCTTCGACAAATTTAAAACGCGGATTCTTAAGCGACTGTTTTAAAAATTCCCGGCGCCCCAGAATCAAGTTGTCAAAGCAAACGACTTCACAGCCTTCTGCTAGGTAAGTTTCAGCCATTTGACTTCCGATGAAGCCCGCACCGCCAGTGATAAAAACTTTTTTTACTGGTTTGGCCATTACCGATGTCATCGTCATTAGACCTTTCCCGTCAGTGCGACCTGAAGGCGATTCAAAAGTGTCGGCTTGTAGAGAAGCGTCACCGCCTGCGGATTAACAGCAAACGATGGTTCGTGGTCGAGATCCCCCATCGCGATGACTTTTTCCATCAACTTCAAATAGTCATCGGTCATGCGGTCATCGCTAAAGAATTCTTCAACAGACTTTCGGCAATCAGCCGGGCGCACTGATTTTACTTTCTCTGCCGCTTCAAGAAATTCTTGATAGGTGCTGCAGATCACGCCCGTTCCCGGACGAACAAGTTCTGGCATACATCCATTTCCTGTGGCGATGACTGGTGTACCGCAAGCCAAGGCCTCTAGCGGCGCTCCCGCACATGGTTCGTTCCAATTCGTTGGATAAACCAAAGCTCTCGCACCGGCCAAGAGCTTCACTTTTTCTGGCTCATCCACAAGGCCGTTGTAGTGGATGTTCCCGCGAGAAACTCCACTTCCACCCATGATTTCTAAACGAACCCCAAGGTCATTGGCCCAAGCAATCGCCGTCTTCACGTTTTTCACCCGCCAAGTGGTGCGCGCGAGAAACACGAAGTAGTCGTCTTTCTTTTCTTGATACGTGTACCGAGTGGGATCGACGCCGTTATAAACAAAATACTTCGCCTGGTGATTGGCTGCATGCGATTCACTTAAGAAAGCCGTGTTCTTCCAATAGTTTTCCTGCACACTTCCATTTCCGTGAATGGTCACAAGAAAAGGCATTGGCGGACGAAACTCATCACTGCCGTTAAATCGAAGCGGCTGGTGTGAGTGAAGGAAGTCGAGCTTCGGTAGCCAATCCTTTGGAGGTCGGTTGAGATAATCCGGCGGCAGGGGGTGAATTTTCAGCCGTCCCGATTGGGCGTCCTCTGGGTTTTCCGCAATCTTAGCCGCATCACCAGACCTGCAAATCACCGTCACTTCGTGACCGCGCCTCAGATAAGCCCTCGTCAGAGCAACGACAATTCTTTCAATTCCCCCGTAAGTTCGGGGGGGTAGGTCGGATTCATGAAGCAGCCCAATGCGCATGCCGCCAACCTGCCTTTTCAATCGAAAGTTCGCAAACTTTTCCCTCCCTCAACCAGAGGTTACGCGCCGCATCCGTTTGAACCAGCGACTCCTTTCTAAGCCACGCTTTGCGAATGACTCTTGGGACCGAAGCCGGCACAAACTCAATATGGGCCAAGCACGTTTTGCTCGCTATTTTGTCTTCCTCCGGGTTGTTTTGGCGGGGTTATTTACTGTGGCTTCGCTAGCGGCCTGCGAATCCCTTAAAAATGCGATCGACGGCGACGGACTTTCTTCGATCAAGCGAATTCGAAATCCCGCCGTCTCAGGCGACCCTTGCGGACATGCCGACTGGTTTGAAGTCGGCCGCATCGATGGCCTCAGCGGGATCAAAATCGATCACAGCAGCTAC
>JAXMMN010000303.1:0-9667 GCA_034366485.1 Bdellovibrionales bacterium | reverse complement strand
AGGTCGGCACTAGGTCTTTAGACCGATCCTCTGTTTGCCCCTTCCGCAATCCTAGATTAGCGTCTTCAGCATGACACTGACCCAGCTCAGCTACATTGTCGCCGTCGCAAAGCACCGCCACTTCGGTGCGGCGGCCGAGTCCTGTTTCGTTACTCAGCCAACACTGTCGATGCAAATCCAAAAGCTAGAAGAAGAACTCGGCATCGAAATTTTCGATCGCAGCCACCAACCGATCTCGCCGACATCTCTTGGAAGCGCACTGGTGGAACAAGCTCAGATTGTCTTGGCAGAGGCCGAAAAATTAAAAGCCCTCTCTGCGGAAGAACTCGATACCATTGCAACGCAGATTAGAATCGGCATCATACCAACCCTCAGTCCCACCTTAGCCCCTAAGGTTGCCGATTGGTTTTCTCACCGCTACCCCGACACCGAGCTTCACCTCGAGGAAGTTCAAACCAAAGATCTAATGACAAGAATTAAAGATGGGTCAATTGACCTAGGGCTCGTAGTGACTCCCCTCGATGACAGCCACATCATCGAGAAGCCTTTGTTTTATGAACCATTCATGCTTTATGTCTCGCCCGACCATCCGCTGACAAAATTGAAGTCCATCGGATCGGAAAGCCTTAGCTTCGAGGACCTTTGGCTTTTGACAGAAGGCCACTGCTTTCGCGATCAAGCCCTTAAGGTGTGCGGCGATCGAAAACGTAAACGAACAACCACCCGAGCCATGTTTGAAAGCGGAAGCCTTGAAACGCTTCGCAAGATGGTCGACAAGAGTGGCGGGTACACGCTCATCCCCGCGCTGACGTTGGATGATATCGATGAAACTAGAAGAAAAAAACAGGTCCGCGAATTTATTTCGCCAGCACCAACTCGGGAAGTAAGCCTGGTCCACTCAAGAGTCTACAAACGAAAGGCAACTATCGACGCCGTCGCAACTGCCGTACGAGATGGACTGCCGAAAGAATACTTGAAATTTGATTCTAAAAAACAAACACGAGTCGGCCTTTAGGCAAAAAGGACCTCTAGCCACTTTTTCTTTTCTTGCGACAAACTGTTTCGATCCGACATCAAACTGTTTTTCAAGCCACCTTCGCGGTCTGATTTATCTGCCGTCGGATTTTTCTTTAAGATCTCACCGATCAATCGCACGGCCTTGAGATTGTTTTTCTTCATCGTATCTAGGACTACCTGAAGCGTGACGTGTTCGATTGCGTCATCCCAGCAGTCGTAGTCCGTTACAAAGCAACACGGCAGGTAACTGATCCCCGCCTCTCGAGCGAGTGCGAATTCTGGAAAATTGGTCATTCCGATGATGTCGGCCCCCATCGAACGATAAGAGTTCGATTCTGCCTGCGTGGAAAAGTAAGGTCCTTCGATGCAAACATACGCTTTATCAAAATGGACATTGAACCCAAGCCCACTGGCCAAGCCGCGAACGGTCTCGACACCCGTTTTCCAAACGGGCTTCGCCAACGAAACATGTCCGACAAGACCCTCTCCTAAAAAGGTGTGACGGCGGACCCCTTTTGTTCGGTCGATATACTGACTTGCAACAACGAGATCTCCCGGGGGCAATTCTTTGCGTAAACTTCCCACGGCAGAAACTGAAATGATCCGATCAACACCAAGTGATTTCAAGGCGTAGATATTTGCTCTGTAATTCACTTCCGACGGCAGAAATTCATGATGCCGACCATGGCGCGACAAGAAAACGATTTCGCGTCCTTCGAACCGAATCAAACGGAGTCCGCTGGACGCCATTCCAAATGGTGTGCCTCTGTCGAGATCGCGAATTTCTTCAACTCCATCAAAGCTCTCAAAGCCCGAACCACCGATCACTGCCCACATCATAGTCCCCTTTGTCGAAACTGTTCTGGCGAATAGGCACCCGTGTTCAACACAATCTTTGTCACGAGCTCAGCTGGCGTCACATCAAACGACGGGTTATAAACAGACACGTTTTCCGGAGCCCAACGCAAGCTTGTTCCGGGGCTTACAAAACCTCGAACCTCATCGGCGTTTCGTTGTTCAATTTCGATCGCCGATCCATCTGGACAGCGCAGATCAACGGTCGAAAACGGAGCCACCGGATAAAATGGAATTTGGTGGTACTTTGCGAGCACCGCAAGCGAATAAGTCCCAATTTTGTTGGCAAAATCTCCGCGTGCAGAAACCCGATCAGCGCCCGTCCAAACAGATTTAATTTTTCCGTCACGCATAAGACCTGCCGCCATGCTGTCCGTGATCAACGTGTGCGGAATTCCGCACTTGGCCAGTTCCCATGTTGTAAGACGGCCTCCTTGCAAAAGCGGTCTTGTCTCGCACGCGTAGACGTGGATTTGTTTCCCTGCTTCGTGAGCTTCTCGAAGTACGGCGAAAGCCGTGCCCTTGCCGACCGTCGCAAGGCCACCCGTGTTGCAAATTGTTAAAACGGAATCCCCTTTCGAGATAAGCGAGACCCCGGCTTTGGCCATGCCGTCGCACATTGCGACGTCCTCATCAAAGATTTCAATCGCGACTTTCAAGAGTGCTATTTTATCGGCGAGATGTACCTTCGCGCAATCAAGAGCCCACATCAGATTGACGGCCGTCGGCCGCGCTGCGCGCAATTCCGCCCAAGCTTTTTCTCGATCTGCGACGTCGGAAGTCCGATAAGCTTCGACGGTTAATGCCATCACCGCGGCGACACCGATCAGCGGCGCTCCGCGAACGGCGAGATCTTTAATCAAGCCGCACATTGTTTTTGCATCGCGAACCTCGACCCAAACTTCGCGATCTGGAAGCTGTCGTTGATCGAGAATATAAAGCTCAGGGCTTGAGTTTGTGTTTAAGTTAAAACGAAGTCCCAACGAGCGGCGTTCGATACTCATAAAGTCCGACCGCTCATTTTCGAACGCATCAGTCGCAAATTCGCCACCTCTTCAGGTGGCAGCATCGTTAGACCACCTAAGGATTTTGCGTAAGCCAACGTGACCGCTGCATGCTCAAGCCGTTCGATTCCGTTGTACGCCTCTTCCAGTGTTTCGCCCCACGCGAGCGCACCATGGCGCGACAAAATCATCAGCCTGCACTCTGGCAAAAACGGAAGAAGGTGATCACCCATTTGCTGTGTTCCCGGTCGTGCATAGGGAACAAACGGAATTCGACCAGCCGCCAAAATGACTTCCGATAGGCACTCGGCAGGCAGCTCCTTCATTTCAGGGTGCGCGATCGTCCACGCCGTCGCGACCGGCGGATGAGCGTGAACAACAGCCTTTGCGGCTTTTACTTTCTGAAAAACTGCAAGATGCATCAATCGCTCGGTGCTGGGCTCGCCTTCCAAAATTCGATTGTCGATTGTCATTCGGCAAATATCGGCTTCAGAAAGAAATCCTTTGTGACGCCCAGATGGTGTGATCAAAATATTTTCGTCACTGATGCGATAGCTGATGTTGCCGTCAGCCGCTGCAAGCCAGCCACGCGCGTGAAGTCGGCGCCCGATATCGACAATTTCCGCTGCAATCTCGTTCGCATTTTTAAGAGCCAATTCAGTTCCACTCGACATAACGTCAACGTACCCCTAGGCTGTTGCGAATGACAAATAAACTTGATCCAAAATTTTTGAAGCTCATCACTGACGTGCCGAATTACCCAAAGCCGGGGGTCACCTTCAAAGACATCACTCCGCTTCTTGGCTCGCCGCATTTTCCAGAACTCATTCAAGAGCTGGCCGACCTCGTGCGAGATCTGGAATTCGACGCCATTGCAGGGATTGAATCGCGCGGCTTCATTTTGGGTGCAGCCGTTGCGCATGAAACCAACGTCGGTTTTGTGCCCGTCCGCAAAAAAGGGAAACTGCCGCCGCCAGTCTTTTCTCAGAACTACGCCCTTGAATACGGTGAAGACACTGTGGAAGTAAAAGCCGGCAAGGGTCGAGTGGTTGTCATCGATGACGTTTTAGCAACTGGCGGAACATTGAAAGCTTCGGCAGACGTTTTGGCAAAAGCCGGCTATGAAGTTGTGGGCTTTGCGGTTCTTATGAATCTTACTTTTCTCAATCAGTTTACCTGGATTTCCATTGGCGCCGACAGTCTGATCGAATTTTCGAAATAACAAACGGCTGAAGGCACAAGCCCCCGCCGTTTTTAAATTTGGCGCCCTTGGGTCGCCAGAATACTAGCGAGTTGTTTCTTCTGAAGCTTCTGTCAACGTGCAAGTGTACTTCGCTTTTGCGCGTGGAACGACAGGCTTCGAGCTTTCACAAACGAGATTTGCAACAGCTTTCTGGTGCGTGACCGACCCAGCAAGTCCTGCAGGAGTTACGTTAACGGCTGCCACATTCAACGCATCGTAAATCTTTTGATTGTTACGACGGCCTTTGAATTCGCATGAAGCTGTTGTGCGTGGACCGCGGGGACCAAAGCCCATTGTCTTGCGGCATTTCAATCCGCCAACTTCTTTTACTCGGTTTGTTGCGCCGACGATTCCAGGAGTCGGGTCAACTTCCGCTACGTCGAGAACATTGTAGATTTCGAGTGCTTGGCGAACAGTGTCCGCCATTGGAGCTGGAGCCGGAGCGCAACGCGCGCCTGGAGGTCCACCAATGCACGCGTCTGCGTTTGGTGCTGAAAGTGTCACAGCAGAAACTGTTGCGACCGATAATGCTGCCAGGAAAAGCGAACGAGAAAGGTTCATCATAAAATCTCCTCTCGCCTCAGCGAGTGTAATTAAAAGCGATGCCAGACGGGTTATTGCACACGCCGGCCCGCTATGGAGAGGAAAAATATGAAGTCTGAATTTACTGGAAAGACTTTAGGTAAGTTTTATGAGTGGAAACCCTTATTGAATCGCCGAACAGCTGGAGTTCGTAAGCGCAATACGAAAGCGAAGAAGAGCGGCAATAAAAATACGATCGCCATCGAGATCGCGCCCATTCCACCGGAAGAGGGCCCGCTGCCACCGCGACCACTTCCTGCACCAAGCGCCGCTAGGGTTCCGCAGCCGCCAAAGCCAGGTTTCACAAACTCTTTGGTCGTCGACAAGGTACCCTCAGATCCCGAGCCAGGAGGCGGTGTTGCCGGAGGAGCCGGAGTTGCCGCTGTACCAATGTTCACATCGACACAGTGAACGTAGTACTCACCCGGCTGCTCATCCATTTCCTGCAAAACACGGATCGTCGCAGTGTTTGAAACGACATTGGGAACTGTAAAAGAAACTGTCGTTGTTCCGCGATTTTGCGTGTCTTGTACTAGCGCCAACTGATTTGCTGCCAACCAAAAGTCGGCGTCATTCGCTGGTGAAAATTGGACATAAAATCGCCCTGGATGATTGATCGTCTCTTGCACCGAAAACGAAAAAGTTTGGCCGGGCGTTAGCTGAATGGGTGTCGCCATTCGGGTTCTAAAGTTCGAGCAGGGTCCCGGACTATCTGGCACCGTAGGGTTGGCTCGGTTATTTTGAATGAACTTTACGGCATCGCTCGTTCCCATCCGCCCAACAGGCGTAATGCGAATGTGCGCACTCACGTTCGATGCAAAGAGGAACGTTCCCCAAAGGGCCGCGAAAACGGCAAATCTCACTGCGAGCGATTGTTGCAATTTCATTAAAGTGATCCTCCGCAAGCTGAAAGCGCCGAGCTTACTGCTGATTCAAAGTCCGATCGCAAAGCGAACGTTGCCGTTTCGGCAATTGCCGGTGTACCGACCCAGCAAGTGATCTCTTCCCGGTGGTACTCGCCACCCGGTCGCGACGCTTCCGGGCCGCAATCGGCGCATTCCTGTATCGCAAAAACCGTATTGTAATAAACCGTGCTCACATCGAAGCAATGGTCCGAAGATTCCACACAAAGTACTTCGCTCGTTTGCCGATCTTCCTCGAGTGGTGAATAAACTTTTCGAAGGCAATGCACGCGATCAGGACGGCAAAGTTCTGAAAACTTCTCTGCTCCAAGCGCTGCTGAAACCGGTGACGTGATCGACCGATCATCACCCGCTTCTTCCATTGCTCTCACTATGTGGTTGTCCTCGGCTGCAGGATCAGCAGAGTTTCCAACGCCGTTCTGGGCGCAGTTTTGATAGGAGCTCACTAAGATCGCCGCCGTTACAGCCATAAGCAATCTCGACCCAAAGGACCGTGCCCCATCTAAACGCATATGCACCCCTGCTTGATCTCTCTATTGTGCATGAGGGCGCGCCGGACAGCTATATGCGGTTTCTTTAATTCAACAAGGGCCCAGCTAGCGTCTCGTCCTGATACAAGTGGTCAGGACCAATGTCGCACGGCCTACTAGACTTCGTGAAAAACTGACTCTAACGGAATCCGATACTGCGGGCCCCAGGTTCCTTTTTCTTGCGGTTCACCAACTGCGATCACCATCACAACGCGATTTTGGCGCGAGATTTTAAGCACTCGACGAACTCTGGTTTCGTCAAACCCCTCCATCATGCAGGTCTGATGGCCTTTCGCAGTCAAAGCTAAAACCAAGTTCTGTGCGGCCAGCGCCGCCGATTTGATCGCCACTTCCTGCATATCGCGCTTGGTGTTTGGACCACGCGGAACCGGTCTAAACAATCCGACGATAGAGATCGTCAGCATTTTCGAAATTCCCAACACATTCATAAATCCCCAGCGGTACATCAGCGGGATTAATGTTTCGTAGTATTGAATGACGGGTTTAGGTGCGCCCACGCGCTTCACCCAATCGATAAGTAGCGGGCGTGACCTTTTCCAATTTTTCGGATTGGCCGTGACGACTATAAGCTCCGCTGCCGTGCGCGCCGCTGACTGACTGAGGCAAGCCTCAACCAGGCTCTTCTTTAATGCGTCCGTTCGGACCCAATAAAAGTCCCAAGTCTGGGTGTTCGAAGAATTGGGCGCCAAAACAGCTGCTGAGATGGCTTCACGAATGTCCTCTTGTGGGATCGGCTTTTCAGTAAACCGCCGAACGCTTCTTCTTGTTCGAATAGCTTCAAATAGGTCCATGAGCGGCACCCTAGCACGATTTTCCACTTCGCGTTCACCTACAAAGTGGTGCAAAATTAGTTTCGAGGTACTTGTGATTTACGAAAAGTGGGAAACCCGCTTCGATATACAAAAGCTTCGCGCACACCTAGAAACACACGTTTTGCCTCTCGAGTCTGTGCAGCAGTCCCCCTCATTTGGGGGCTGGTCTGTTTTGTCTTCAAACGGTGAATACAAAGACGGCTGGCTGATGGGCCACAAAGTGATCGCCTCTGAAATGTCGAAAGAGGCTCTCAACGAAAATCTGAAAAAAGTGGGCTTCACTGAAATTGAAAACTACAAACACCCCACAGAAATCTGTCACGGGTACCTGAAGGAAGTTGCAGAGTTTTTACTTTCAAGCGGCTTAAATCCCCGCCGGATGCGCGTGATTCGACTGACCAAGGGAATGAGTTCTAGTTGGCATCGAGATGGGCCCGACAATCGCTACTTCGTTCGACTGCACGTCCCGATTATCACAAACGAAGGGTGCATCTTTGAAACAGAAGAAGGTGCAGCTCACCTTCCTGCCGACGGCTCGAGCTACTTTTTAAAAGTGAATCGTATGCACAGGGTCAGCAATCGCGGTGACGCCGACCGTTTTCATCTTGTGATGGATGTCTGGGACACCGGTGGCGTCAGCCAACACCATCGCTTTGATGGCGACATTACCGATCGCTAGAAAATAGCTCTACGCCGCTTTCTCTAGCGGGAGAATTTCGCAGCTCAAGGATACTTCATTGCAGATCAGACGATGCTGACTTGAATCTGCTACATCGTTTTTATAGTCGAGCGACGGGTCGTCAGACTCTTGTACAAGCATCGAGATTCCGCAGTTCTGACACGAGCAAATGGTTCGACATGCTCCTGCACCCTGCTCGCAAAGAAGTCCAACGGCCAACGTTTGAGCAGATAGGCATTTGGGGCAAGAAATCCGATTCGCCAACTTTTGTACCACGATCAACATTCCCGAGCTCCTTCGTCATGAGTTCAAATTCGTTTTCGATTCCTCTTCAGTTTGCGACGAAAGTTTTCGGACCGGTTGGCAATTTTCAGATGCAGCGACGAACAGGCCGAAAACGTGCCGCAAGCTCGAGGCAAGACTCTGATGTTCCGCAAATTTTTGAAATTGTTAGAGTTCCAGGATACAAATCTCGTTATGAGACGAGGGAATTTGAAGAGAAAAATGGCTCAGATGGAGGGGGTAGACGGTCCACCCTCGAAGTTCTTGAACCGACTGGAGATTTCAAACATCTCCGGTAGTTACAAACTCAACAAGTGCTATCGAGTTGTACCGAGTGGCACCCTTTACGCCTCATCCGTGTAGCGAAGTGTCGCAAACCTAGTTGTTTTGTTCAGGAAAATTTATTTGAGGCGCAATTACGATTCTGACTATTTTTTTGAGTTGCTGCGCCTGGCCCTCGGTGATTTTTCCAACCAGTTGGGCATGTGAGTAATGCTTTTTGCATTCCCCTGTTATTAAAGGCCGATGTTCAACTGTTGTATTTGCCGATACTGATCGGATTTCATCTACCAGGAACTCAACCAACCCTGCGGTCTCTGGGCGCCGCGGCTCGTGAAGACCTCGCCTTGCATTTTCTGTTGAGGTGAAAATCGCAATATCGCATGAAAGGTCTTTTGATTTGAAAAAGCCGCTTTTTAGCTCGCCATTAGGTTTGATTTGATACTCATTGTAAACTGCGCGCCACATTTTCTGAGGGCCCGGTACTTCACCTAACTCAAGCCACCGTGACTTGGCGTATAGCCGTGCCATGAAACCAAGAAAGTTCCTCCTCCACACGTTCCCAACTAAATATTGGTGCATCTTCGGAACTAGCAATTTCATCTTTTTTATAGATCCCCATCGTCATTCCGTAATTCGAGATATTGAACACGAGACACTTATCGTTCGACTTTATCTCGATATCTACTGATCCATCTGCAACTGGCCCGGGAGTAATCTCTTGGATCACCACTGTGTCACCAGCAAAGTAACGATAAATGAAACTAACGAGATCAATCGCTGTTAACAAATTCGAACTATCTATCGGCTCCGCGCGATATCCGTCCCAGCCACTCTCCAGCGTCCCATAATCATTCAGTTCGTGAAGTGCAGCCTCTACCAAACTTTCAAGATTAACAGACGAAACATCGTTTTTTATTTTCGAGATCGTTAACAAATCGTCATCGGCCCGAATTATAAAGCAAATGCGCTCGGACGCCAAAGGACCCTGTCCGGAAACAGACATAGACTCTTCAAGGACATAAGCACTGCAGTCGCTTGGCATGTCATACGGCACTGGAACCACCCATCACCGACAGTCTCATTTCATCGCTAATAATTCGCTCAAAAGTCTCGTTTGATTCAACGTGCAACCCTTCAAGAACTTCCTCTATCTTATCGGTCGCCGCGAGTAAATTATGAAACCGCGCTTGAATTACCATTTCGAAATGAGTTCCCTTTGGAACCCAGGAAATTTGAATTTGCCGGTTCTTACCATCGTTTTTAACGATCCCGCGGCCAATAATGAAGTCAGAGGGTTCTGAAACTTTCGCAAAGTACTTTGGAATTATGTCGCCAGATGCGTTTAGGTACTTCCCCGCTGTGAAGTCTGACCTCGGCAATGTTGCTCGGTCGATTGTGCCAAGCATAATTGAGGAGATCGGCACGTTTTTCCGATTG
>JAXMMN010000302.1:0-4872 GCA_034366485.1 Bdellovibrionales bacterium | reverse complement strand
TTGCTGGATGGCCCGCTGGTGCTAATAGTGTGTGGCAAGTTGAAAAGTCTGTGCAAAACGAAGTGGAAAACTAGCAACGGCCGTGTGGCCAGGTTTCCGCTTCGCAGCCAGCGACCAAAGTAATTTGGCAGCCGGCTGTTTGACCGAAGTTTTCTATTGATCTCTTTGCGAAGAGCGCTTGATGCGGATTTTGTAGCTGTCGATTTTCTTCTTCAGCGTGTTGCGGTTGATACCTAGAAGTTGTGCCGTTTTAACTTGGTTTCCGTTGCGTGACTGAAGAGCGAGTTCGATCAATGGCTTTTCAACTTGCTCAAGAACGATGTCATACAAACCAGACAGTTCGATGTTTGCGTCGCGCTGTTGTTGGAAAAGAACTTCCAATTTGCTTTTCACAAGCTTTTCGAGGCTTACAGCCTGAAGGTTCGCAACGAAAAGGTTGTCAGACGAGTTCAGGTTTGGCGAGTTGATACCAGCTGCCATATTGCGATCGTTCGACAGGTTCTGGTTCGATAGTCCTTGGGCAGACGTAACCAATCCTTTGTAGGGCACTTCACGCGTCAGGTCGCGAGAGAGGTCACGAGTGATGCCGTTCATTCCAGTGGTCGGAGTCTCAACTGCCATTGATGGGTCCATTCTTTAGTAGGTTTAGTGTTGTGTGTTTTTATTCCTAGTAAGCCAATCCGGAATCCTTCCAGACTTCCCAACGAGTGGCTTCAAAGTCGATCTGGCGGGGGGGCTCTTTTAAGCCGGACCCGTCGTCGAACATCAAACTCCGCGCGTGTGGGCAGACCAGATAAACTTGTGCAGTTGAGTTTGCAAGCGCGCAGGGCATTTTGATGCAAGAATTTTTGATGCAAGCCATTTTGCGTCGACCCTTTGGTGCGCCGGACTGAATAAAACCTCAGTACGTTCGAAGAGTTGGTTTTGTTCCGAGAAATTTTGAGCCCATAAAAAATCATTTTCGGAACAAATGACGAATTTGAATTCTGTGTTGACAACGGAAAAATCGGGGTTCGATGGCAAGTTTGACAGGTGAAAAGAATCCGCAGCGCCCGAATCTGGGGTTTTGACGTCGATAATCTTCTTCACGCGCGGATCGACCTTCGTACAATCTAAAGATCCGCCTGTTTCAAGTGACACTTTGTAGCCCAAATCGCAAAGATCCTTTAGAAGCCGGAGGCTAGCAGGCTGGAGCAACGGCTCTCCTCCCGTCAGGCACACGTGCTTGGCGGGGTGGGACTGTACTTCCTTGATGATGGAGTCTATTGAGCGAGGCTCGCCCTGATAAAACGCATAAGTCGTATCGCAGTACCGGCATCGGAGATTGCAACCAGACGTTCGAATGAACACCGTGGGAAACCCAACCCATGAGGTTTCCCCCTGAATACTGTAAAAGATCTCGTTGATCTTGAGTGATTCCATACACGGCTGGCTACGGAGCCACGCTACTAAAGTCAAGTCGAGCGCCGCCGCACTAGGAACCAGCGACGTGTTCCGCATAAACTGTTCGACATGGGTGTGAGTCTTCGGTCTTCAAAATCTTCGCATGGGTTCTCGGGTCGTATACGTCGCGATGTGATTGGCATCATGTGGGCGGCAGCGGGTATTTTTCTCGCGCTGGCCTTGGCGACTTTTCACTCGTCTGATCCTTCTTTCAATTCGACTGGAATGGGCCTGGTCGCAAAAAACGCCTGTGGGTTCGTCGGTAGCTTTTTGGCCGATCTGCTTTATCAGGGGTTCGGTTTGGGCGCATGGCTATTTGTCTATGGTTCGTTGCGCCTGGCATGGCGAACGTTCATGGAGCGCGAAGGCGGCGCGACGATGATGGTGCGAATGGCCTGGGGAGTGGCGCTATTGTTGACGGCGTCGTCTCTGCTCGCGCTGCACCTTCCGGCGGAAAAAGTTTTTAATGGTCATATTCCTGTGGGTGGACTCTTTGGCGCAATCGTGGTGCGAGGGTTGGTCGCTGTTTTCAATCTCGTTGGCGTCGCGGTTCTGCTTTGGACAGTGGCCGTCGTACTGGTGATCTTCTATTCCGAGCGATCTGTCGAAGATTGGTTTCAGACAGTTATTGCAGGATTCCGTCGAACAGGCCAAGCGATCGCCGCTGGCTTCAAGGTGCTTGAGGCGAATCTGACTTTGCCGCCACCGGCCAAGAATCGACAGGAAAAGATCGCTTCCAAAAGTATCGAAAGAACATCGCCAGCCGCCGTGGATAAAACCCTGGAAAAGCCCGAGCAAAACAAAGACGGCCTTGCCGGAAAAGTTTTGGCACTTGTTCGTCCACTTAAAAAGTCACCCAAAGTGACGGCAATGCCAGACGTCGACTTTACAGAAGGACAAGACGAAGAGGATCAACGGGAAGAGGGTGTGGCCACCGACTCGGCTGTCGACACCGAGGCCGATTCGGCGTCGCTTATGTCCAACTCGCACAAGCCGGCGCTTGCTGGCTTAAAGCGACGACCCGTCAAGATGCAGGCGAAAGTAAATCGCCAAGTGGAAAACTGGAAACTACCGGATCTTTCTGTCTTGGAAGATCCTCCGGCGACCAGAGTTCGAGTCGACAAACGAGAGATAGAAGAAAAAGCTCAGATCATTGTCGAGAAGCTTTCTAAGTTTGATGTGAACGGCGAAGTTGTGGCGGCAAAATCAGGCCCTGCGGTGACGCTGTTTGAGTTCCGTCCAAACGCAGATGTTCAGCTCACTGCGATTACCAACCGTGCCGACGATCTTGCGCTGGCCCTGAGTGCAGAATCACTTCGTATCATCGCTCCGATTCCTGGGCGCGATGTCGTTGGAATCGAAACCTCCAATGCCCATCGAGAAACCGTTTATTTAAAAGACATTCTCGCGGATTCGAAATTCTGGAAAGAAGACACAGTCCTTCCAATCTGTCTCGGCCGAGAGGTCGACGGCACTCCGCGCGTTGTGGATCTTCGTTCGATGCCACACATGATGGTTGCAGGGCAGACGGGCTCTGGTAAGTCGGTATTTGTTGTCTCAAGCATCACGGGCTTCATCTTCCGACATTCACCGAAGACGTTGAGAATAGTTTTGATCGACCCTAAACAGGTCGACCTCACGTTGTTCAACAACATTCCGCACCTGTTGATGCCGCCGATTTGCGAACCTAAAAAAGCGGTCGTCGCTCTTCGCTGGGGCGTCAAAGAAATGGAAAAGCGAAACCGATCGTTCAATCGGTTTAAGGTGCGAAAGCTTGAAGAGTTCAACGACGCGATTGCAAAGTTGACGAAGGCGCAAATCGAAGAGCATGCGCAGATCAACGCGGACCTTGAAATACAAAATCGAAAAAGCGAAATGTATTACTACACGACGCAGCCATTTATCGTCTATGTCATCGAGGAATTTGGTGACTTGATGATGACCGACAAGCAGCACGTCGAAGAGGGTGTCGTTCGTTTGACTCAAATGGCACGGGCGGCAGGGATCCACATGATTCTTGCGATGCAGACTCCGCGAAAAGAAATAGTCACAGGCCGAATCAAAACCAATATCCCAGGGCGCGTGAGCTTTAAAGTTCCCGGCTTCCTCGATTCAAAAATCATCCTCGACGAAAAAGGTGCCGAGCGACTTCTTGGTCGCGGGGACATGTTGTTCCTCTCGCCAGGAGTTTCGAAACCGCAGCGTCATCATGCTCCGTGGCTGACGAACGAAGAGATTGAAAAGGTTGTGAAGACTTGGTCCGACCAGGCTGAGCCCCAATACGACGAATTGGCGATGCGAGCTCTTGAGGGCGGATCGGCCGACGGTGAGGGCGGTGCCTTCAATGGCGGCACGGGCGCATTTGCTGGAGGAGAGTTTGGCGACGAGCCAAGTAGCGACGATATGTACGATCACATTCTCGCGTGGGTTTCGGGTCAAAAGACCGTCAGTGCATCCTTGATCCAACGAAAATTTGGTCTCGGCTATCCACGGGCAAGTCGCCTGATCGATCAATTCGAAAACCAAGGTGTCGTTGGCCCCTCCAATGGATCGAAGCCTCGCCAGGTCTTGATCCAGCCGATGCCAGAGCCATAAACCAGAACCATAAACCAGAGTCATTCGCTTGAAAAAACTCATCGCAAGGTTCGCCTCTCATCCCAAGCAGCTATTTCTGTTTGATAGCATGGGCGGACTTTTGAGCGCCACTGTTCCGCTATTCATCCTCTGGCAATTCGAGTCGCAGTTTGGACTTCCGCGGGAGCTTTTGATAGCGATGGCGGTGACTGGATTTCTCTATGGTGCCTACTCACTTATCTGCGCACTAAGAATTGAATCTCGCTGGAGCTTCTTCTTAAAGATCCTCGTGGTCGCAAACTCTGCCTATCTCATTTCCTTGCTGGCGTACACGGTGCTCCACTTTTCCGATTTATCGCACCTGGGATTGGCGTACCTGTTGGTCGATCACCTTGTGCTGATTTCTGTTATCGCGATCGAGATCTCCGCGCTCGCCGCCATTTCAAAAATGTGGATTCCTGGCACAAGGTCCTAACGCACTCCCGCTTCTATGGATTCCCGTTTCTCGTCCGTTGACTCGACCGACGTCGGTGGGATGATCAGGCCCATATCAAGGAGGATCTTATGCTTAAGTCTTTAATCATCGCACTTGCGGCCATTTCAACATCGGCCATTTCCGTTTCCGCTTCTGCAGGCACGAACTGCGCTCATGCCGCAGCACACGCTCAAGAATTGGCCGTTGCCTCTGCTCAACCAATGATTCAGTCAGCAATTGTTCAATCACAAGTTTCCGCAACAGCATTGAAGTGGAAAGTTGGAGACAAAGCCGACTACAAAATGTCAGGCGGCATTCTGAACGGCACGGTGAAATCGTTTGTTCGCGAGGACAACGGTTCTGAAATCTGGGTTCAACAG
>JAXMMN010000301.1:0-5227 GCA_034366485.1 Bdellovibrionales bacterium | reverse complement strand
GTTGCGGCGCTCGATAAAGCGGATGCACTTGGTGGATTTTCGAACTGGGGAGCGACGTCGGTCGACATGGGTGCTCCGGGCGTGGCGGTTTACTCAACGACTGTTGAAAACGGCTACAGCGACAAAGTCATCGACCTACCGCAGTTCGGTATCACTGTGACTTGGGATGGCACTTCGATGGCGGCACCACATGTGTCGGGCGCAGCAGCTCTGTACCTTGCCGATCATCCAAAAGCGACGTTGGCGGAAGTCAAATCTGCCGTCATGAAGGCGACGAAACCCGTCAGCACCATGTCGTCGAAAGCGACCACTAACGGTAAACTCTCAGTAGAGAAGCTATAGAGATCTCTGAGTGTCGCGACGGCCAATGTCGGTCGCGACATAAACTGCCCACAAAGCGCCGTGCAAAACGCGGCGCTTTTTTTATTCGACGCGAACGTCTATCTCATCAACACTAGTTCTATGAAACCTTTGAAAAATATGAACGCCTTGATCGGCCTATCGATCTGCATGATCGGATTTACGATGCCGATCTTATTTGCGATGCCTGTGCTTGGCGCCGAGAGTTCGATCCAGGAGCCAGATTCCTGCGTCCCACAATCTTCCGGATCCGTGCGAGAAGAACTTCTTGAACTGGTGAAGAAAAATCTTCGCCTAAAAAACAAAAACGCTTTCAAACTTGTTGTGAAGCAACTTTGTGCGGGAGAACTTTACGGCGGTGCTTTGATTTTTGTTGAGCCCAATCGGAAAACGAAATTGCAAATCAACCAGGCTGCGACAGCCGTCTATGCTCTCTTCAAAAGCAATGAAGAATCTGAATGGGAGATTTTTGAGTTTGAACATGCCGAACAAGGTCGATCGCCTGTCAGGGATTGGTTCAAAAAGTATGAAAAAGAAAAAAACTTATCGTCCACACTGGCTGCACTTGGCCTCAGCAGCAACGCCGAGGCACCTTAGTTAAAAGTTTATCAAGTAGCTAAGCGAAGCGGAAAACGGCTTTCCAGGTCGCAGGCCAAACGGCCGCGCACCGACGGCGTATTCACGACCAAGAATGTTATCCAATTTTAGTTTCACATTCTGGGCGCCGTCGAACTTCAAACTTGCGGAATAATCGACTGTACCGAAAGCAGGGATTTCAACGCGTCCACTTGCTGCACTTTGATCAAACGTTTTGGACTGATAGGTCACTTGCAGTTCTTGGCTTAAAGATTTCCACTCAGCACCAAACGTTGCCCGATACTGGGCGGTCGGAACGTATGGCAGCGGATCACCTTCTACGACGGCTCCCGCTCCCCAATCGCCAGGTGTCGTCGGCGTAAAACTATTTTTAAAGGTCGCCGACAAAAGCGTGATACCGAGTTCCATCGGTAGCCACACTTTGCCTAGTTGAACGCCTTCTGCGACATGCGCTTCCACACCCGTGATCAATGCTTTGCCACCGCTGATTTGCGAATCCAAAGCCGTCGTCGCGCAACCAGAGGACGCCGTGCAAGTGCCCGTGAGGTTCGCATAGTCATTATAGAAAAACGTCATTTCCGCCTGTAGGTCGCGCTCGCCTGCAAAGTATCGTAAACCCAACTCGTAGTTCATGGCCTCTTCTCGAGACTCACTTCCCGCGATGTCTAGCCCCGTCACCGTCACGGCGCGATTGGCGCTGACTCGCGCAGAGAAGTCTTCGCCAAATTTCCGAAGAAGCCCGGCACCTGGAACGACAACAAAGTCAGACCGAGTTTTTTCAGTCCCCGTCAATTTGTCGACAAACTTAAAACCGACACTTTCAATTCGGCCAACAGCTGTCAGAACCCACGGGCCCATTGAAATATCATCTTGGCCACTGACCAATAGCGAGAGCGCCTCTTCACTGTTCAAGCGATCTTGCTGAGTCGGGGTGGCCGTTCGGCTTAATTGGCCTTGAGCCATTTCATAAAAGTCATAAGTGTGATCGCGATCGATGCGGTCGCGATGAAGGCGCAGCATCCCTTGGTAAGAGTGCTTCAAACTAGGTTCTTCGGTACCTTGGCTGTCGGATTCAATAGTTGACTCGCTACTCGACTCACCGACCAACCGCAGCTGCACCCCCTCGGACTGATAACTGCGATCGTTACTGAAAACTTGCAGTTGACCATCGCTTCCCACTGTCGAAGAGTCGGCGCCGCGCAAAATTTCGTAGAACAACGGATTCCCAGATGGGTTGTTGAGAGTGTCGCGAAGGCTTGGTGCTGTAGCTCCACGAAAGCGATCGAGACGGTACCAGTCTCGTCGAAATCGACGATGATAAACAGTGGCGATCGCGGTCATGCCATTTTCAAAACTGGTTTCATGGTCAGCTTGGACGCGCCAATGATTCCAATTCATTTCGTCAACTGCCGATGCACGATACCGGCGATAGGGAGACAAACTGAAATCAGCCTCCGACAAACCGAGATAAGTTTCTTTGGACAACTCGTTTGCGAGGCCGAAAGAAAACGTCAGCGGTTTCCCGAAGCGAAACTTTCCGTAAACATCGCCTTGCGAGAAACCCGTTTCGCCTCCGCCATCTAAAACTTTAAAACCTTTCGATTGAATTCCGGCTAGCTGCAAGTGGTAGGCGAAGGGCTGACCCCAAACGCTTTCGACCGCACCGCGAGTCACAGCTTTTAGCTTTGCGGTTTCGAATGACCCATATGAAAAATCAAGATTGTGGCTGAATTTCGAATCTGGCGAGTCATAGTTTGGCAAATCAGGCGTCAGATAGTTGATCGCTCCGCCGATAGAATTCGGTCCATGGTGCACTGACGTGAAGCCACTCATCACATCCAATGACGAGGTATGAAACATAGACGGTGTATAATACGCAGCCGGAGCAGAGTACGGCGCAGGTCCCGCAAGAACTCCGTCTTGCAAGAGAACGATTTTTTTAGAACGATCCGGATTCGTTCCGCGCATTCCAATGTTTGGCCTTAACCCCTGCCCATCTTCTTCTCGGATGTAAACACCCGGCGCAGATTTCAAGGCTTCGCCTACATTTGTCGTCTGAAGCGCTTCAAGCTTCTTTTTTGAGACCCGTGTCGGCGCAGTTGGCTGCGTTAAATCGAATCGCGAAGCACCTAAGACATGAATCGTTTCAAGCGTCGATTCGGCCGAAGTAAATGGTACTGTGACTGGCGCTGCCTCTTGCGGTCCTTCCGGCGCGCCAGTTTGCGCACCAGATTGTGCACCAGATTGCGCATGAGCCACGCCGAATGAAACGGTCGTGACCGCTAAAGCAAAGAGGATTGAGAGGAAAACAGTGGCCGGTTTAGAATCTGACATTGCACGCTCTAATCGTTGTCACCTTGGTACGTTGGCGGCGAGCGAAGAGCAAGGACCGCAAGAAGTTCTGCTTTCAATGAAGTCGACACAGCTCTAACATCTTGAAACAAAGCGCAGATTTCAACTTGCCGATTACCTGATGTGGACGCCAAACAATCTTCTTTCGACATCGCCTCGATTTCGGACGCAAACGTTCTAGCGCCAGACGGGCTGCCAGAACCGGTACCGCTGCCGACGCTTGTCGCAAACTTCTTAAAGCCTTGGAGCGAAGTATCGACAAGCCCGCCAATTTTCGTGGCAATTTCGGCGTGTCCTCGAGCAATCAGGAGATCATCAAAACCAAAACCGTTTGTCGCGCCTTGAGCACTCGTGAACTTACCACGCAAGGCATCGCCAAATCCCGCTAAGCGAGCGCTAGCCGATTCGAGCGCGAAATCCGAATAAGGATGTTCCGAATCTTCGGGACATTTTCCCATCGCAGAAACGCAATCTTTGTGAATTCCAAGTGGCCGCGCAAGGCGAAGGTCTTTCAAGGCTTCTATTTGAAACAAAGAATCTGTCACCGCATTTGCGGCCGCCTGAGTATTGGGATATTTGGCATCTGACTTATCAATAAACCGACGAGTGTAGTTTCGACCTTTAGGGTCCCATTCGTCCGACAAGATCTTCGCTTGCTCAGAAAGATCGGCAGCCAGCCGCGATGCGAGCGCACAGCGATCGCTGCGTTTTTCCGTTCGAGATCGCGTCGTCCACTTGACCACTTGCGGATACGCCCTGGCGTTGCATTTGGTCGTCAGTGATGACTCAAAAAGTAGGTACTCAAGCGCTCCTAGTCCACGCACTGGATTTGGGAGATCGGAAGCAATAGTTCCGATGCCGTCTTTTACGCGAACAGTTTCGTTGTCTATTCCGCACGAGTTGAAAAGTGGCCACGAGTAAATTCGCGTTGAAAGCTTTTTATCGTCATGCCAAAGCGGGCCGACCGGAAAGCTGTCGACGCGGTGAAATGCGAGCATCGCGCGCTTCCACTGTGCCTGCGCTTCGATCCATTCAGGAGTCAGTTCCGAAGAATTGGCGGGCACTCCACTATTCACTGACCCGACAGATTGACAGGCGCGCGCAATTCGCTTTTCCAAAACCGAAGTTTCAAGTGCGAGATCTGCGGCTGCTGGCGCGATCACGTTGATCCCTATATTGACCAGCATTTTCTCTTCAGTGAATGGAGCCTGATTAGGCTCTTCAAAGCCGGGCGGAAGAGGATTCACATCTGGACGCTTGGGGCCTTCAACCGAACCACCCGCAGCACCAGTCTCTTGCTTCGATTTGTCGCTATTGAGAAAGTCACTGCATCCCGCAAAAAAAACGGCTGATACGGCGATCAGCGCAAGCTTTGAAGCGACTTGATTAAAACTCTGCATAACAGTTCTCCGACTTCTCATGAGGCTCACATCTGATATTCGATAGGAACAACAACGGCCCATTCCGTGAGTGCGACTTCTTTGGGAAATGGCTTTACATCATGAAGGCGCCCGATCAAACCGCGAGCCGCACGATTTAAAATTTCTGATTGGCTGCCTTGAACAATTTCCGCTGTACGCACGCGTCCGTCGCGCTCGAGCACAAATCTAACTACCACTCGACCGCGATGTCCCATTCGCCTGGCCGCGATCGGGTATTCTTTTTTTGATTCCAAAAGCTGGCGCAAGTCGTTGAGATACACCATTTCCGCATCGGCAAGCTTCGCCGACGAAATACTAACATTCGACGCCCCGGCAGAGTTCGCAGAACCTACAGCGGTTTCGTTGGGTACTGAAGCTTTAGCTTCCGCTTGTACTGAAGCTTTAGTTTCCGGCTCAACCGGAACCTCTTTGTTGCGAACTGCCACAGTGTTTGAATCGTCTTGCTGCTTTGGCCGCTGAAGACTTGGGGTCGATGT
>JAXMMN010000300.1:0-1049 GCA_034366485.1 Bdellovibrionales bacterium | reverse complement strand
CAAATGGAAGTGCCGCCATCGCCTGCGATCCAGAAAGAAGAGCCCGCATTGGACGGTAGTCTGTCTGCGCTAAGATCTCTTGAGCCTCAGCGCGCGAGCGCACACGGCCAAATGGCTGCGTTGCTGCAGCGACAAGTTCTGAAACCCACTGATTGGAGTTCGCTTCCGTTGTGTTACGCCAGTGCGCAGCTGCGTTGTAGAACTTCCCGTTAAATGCTTTAGGAATTCCATTGTCATGAATCTCTTCACCGTTCTCACGGCGAATCTTCGGCAGAACCAGCTTTTCGAGATTCTCTTGAATCTCAACCGTTGGGACTAAAATCTGAGCGCGAAGTTCATGCGGATCGTCCGTAAAAAAACGGAAGATGTCTTCGTCATAAAGTTCTGGTTTGTTTGGATCGATACCTTTTTTGATATCCGCGTCCGAAATACACGGACGAAGCATATGGCGGAAAAACCAAATTCGTTGACCAGCACCTGGATCATACCCTTCAGGGTGATTCCAAAAGATGAGGCCGTAGTGAGAATAAACGGATTGGCGTTTTTTATCGCCAAACGCTTTACTGATTTCTTGCTTTACTTTTATTGGGTCGCGCCCGCCCGACTCCTCGAGGGGAGCGGCATACTCGCTTGTGGTTACGATTTCTTGTAGCGACAAAAGACGACCGCGACGATCGGTATCGCGCAACGTGAGAATATCCTTCATGTCCTGGCCTGCGCGAGCGACCAAGGCAACTTTCAGTTCTTTACCAGTTTTCTTGCGATGCTCGGCTGCGAGCTTCGTCATCTGAACGTCAAGAAGAGTTCCAATTTTCAACGCGTCGGCGATCACCGCTTGCGTCGGTTCTTTTACCTTACATTCGCCGGCAACTGCCGCTGTGGAACCAGCAGAAATCGCAACCAAAATCGAGAGCGAGCAAAGTCCTTGAAACAAATTTCGACGTGTCATGTTCTTCCCTCCGGAAAATAAAAAGGGGAACGTTCCTTAGCGGAATGTTCCCCCTTTTTTTGATTTCGACATCGACCCCTCGATGTTCGTTTGGCCGATG
>JAXMMN010000299.1:0-7123 GCA_034366485.1 Bdellovibrionales bacterium | reverse complement strand
TGAGCTTGTTTTGTCAAATCGTCATAGATGATCAGAGCATGGCGACCAGAATCGCGGAAGTATTCCGCCATCGCGCAACCAGAATACGGCGCAAGATATTGAAGCGGAGCCGAGTCCGAAGCAGTCGCCGCGATGACTGTTGTGTATTCCATCGCACCAGCAGCGCGAAGTTTTTCAACAACAAGCGCAACCGTCGAACGCTTCTGTCCGATCGCTACGTAGAAGCAATGAACGCCTTGGCCTTTTTGGTTGATGATCGTGTCGAGCGCAATTGTCGTCTTTCCAGTTTGACGATCGCCAATGATCAATTCGCGCTGACCGCGTCCAATTGGAATCATCGAGTCAATCGCCTTGATTCCGGTTTGAAGCGGTTCAGTAACCGACTTTCGATAAACGATACCTGGGGCCTTCAAATCAACGATACTTGAGTGCTCAGTTTTAATCGGTCCTCGGCCATCGATTGGATTTCCAAGCGCGTCGACAACGCGGCCAAGAAGTGCCTCACCAACGGGTACGGATACGATGCGCTTTGTGCGCTTAACTGTGTCGCCCTCTTTGATTCCGCGGTCTTCACCGAAAATAACAACGCCGACAGAGTCGCTCTCGAGCGAAAGGACCATCCCGAAGATGTCGCCCGGGAATTCGATCAACTCGCCCTGCATGGCAGTTTCAAGGCCATATATGCGCGCAACACCGTCTCCTACGGAAAGGACGGTTCCTGTTTCGCTCATCTCAACGGCTTTCGAATAGCCCTTGATCTGTTCTTTTAGAACTTTACTGATCTCATCAGCGCGGATTTGAAGTTCCATGGTTAGATCGTTCTCCTCTTGAGTTCTTCACTCATTCTCTTCAGGTGCGTGGACAAAGAGTCGTCGAAAGTATGGCTGCCAACTTGAGCTACCAAACCGCCAATAACACTTGGGTCTACTTTATAGGTCATGATGACTTTTTTCTTCAAAACGCCCTCGACCGTTTTTTCGATCTGAGTTCGCTCTGATGGTCCAAGCGCAATCGTCGATTTTACGACGCCTCGGCACACGTTGTTTGCGGCATCGATTTCGGCCTGGAACGCCTCGACGATATCGCTGAATATTGGAAGGCGGTCTTTTTTCGCAAGCAACATAAGAAACTGATTAACTTCTTCTGTTGGCGCACGACCTTCGAGGGCCTTCGAAAGCGTTGAAGCTTTTTGAGAGCCCGTGATCATTGGTGAGTTGAAGAACGCTTTGATCGACGCATCCGAATCGAAAGCGTCGCTTAATGCGCGCAGGTCATTGAGCACTTTTTCTTGAGATCTATTTTCAAGCGATAAAGAAAAGATCGCCTTCGCATAGCGCTTCGCGAGGGTGTTTGATTTCACTGCGACACCGCCCCAATTTTATCGACAAACTCTGTTTGCAGACGCTTTTGATCTTGTTCCTGCATTTTGTCCGTGAGTATGCGTTTAGCCATAACTACCGATTGCGCAAGAAGGTCTTCACGCAACTCAGTTTTTGCTCGTTCAATCTCGATAATCGCCGTTTTCTCGGCATCCGCTTTTAGCTTCGAAGACAACGACTTCGCCTCTTCGACAATTTGGTTTCGGAGAGCGGCAGCCTCTTCGCGTGCTTTTTGAATCGACTCTTCACGCGTCGTTTCGAGTTTCGTGAGTCGATCTTGGATTTCTTTTCTTTTAGCTTCTGCTTCGGCCTTGGCGGCCTCAGCTTTTTTCAGTGCCGAGAAAAAACCGTCGTAACGACCTTGAAACATTTCCTGAATCGGTTTTTTGGCGAGGTAAACAACCAATCCCATATAAAGGACGAAGTTTATGACCTGGAGCCAAAGCACCATGGGGATTCCTCCCTCGTGCCCGGCGTCACCAGCTGCATTGCCCAAGTGCGTGATCAGGAGTCCCGGAATTGCCAAAACGACCGTTAGGCCAAGGAACTTTATCCAAGTTGAGAGTTTCACAGCGAGATCTCCTTGCCGGCCATCTTCGAGGCGATTGCAGAGGTGATCGCTGGCACTTCGCTCGCAAGAGCATTTTTTGCCGCGCCGATTTCCGATGCGATTTTTGTGCGGGAACTTTCCAAAAGCTTCGCTGCCTCTTGGCGCGCGCTCGCAATGAGCGATTCCGATTCGCGAAGGGCTTCTGCACGATTTTTATCGTATTCAGCGCGAATAGACGCCGAAATCGCCTTTGCCTTTTGTTCGTAGTTCGCGTTGATTTCACCGGCCTGCACTAGAAGTTGTTGTGCAAGCTCTTCTCCGCCGACGGTTCGCTTTTCACGCTCCGCCAATGCTTTAGCGTATGGTTTAAAAACAAAGTTCGAGAGCGACAAATAGCCAACGGCGAAACACGCGATGTGAATCCATAAAGTGCCGTCGATGCCGAGCGATTTCAGCAATTCCATTCTTTTTCCACCGATTCTTCAGGCACCAAATCAATACGTATCAAACGAATTTTGCGAGACACGTTCAGCAATTTGGCTCGAAGTTTATGTTCGTGTAGCGGTTGTCAATAGCACCGCGAAATGGACGTGGCAAGGAGTTTGCCCGTCATATATTTTCCCGAATTGCCTACTAGGTTGCTGCTGAAGTTGTGGGCATATACGATGCGCCCTCAAATGTAACACCCTCGTCAATGCGAAGACTTGGGGTTGTAACCGTTCCGCGAAATACTGCTGGCGGATGCATGATGACGCGCTTCCGCGCGGCGACGCTTCCCACAAATGTTCCTGAGATCACGACGACGTCGGCTTCAACTTCAGCTTCTACCATTGCGCCTGGGTTTACGACCAAAGTATCCCGAGTGAAGATTTCCCCTTTAAAGATGCCGCCAATTCGAACGACTCCCTCAAAGGACAATTTACCTTCAAAATTTGATCCTTCGTCGAGGAGCGCCGTTAAGCGCCCGTCGGTGATCGTCGACTCCGGCATTAGTTTCGGGAAGACACGCTCGGTGTTGCGCTCTGTTTCGCCCATCCTCGTCGCATCCTTTCAACAATTTCCGTCAACTGCTCGTCTGAGTGAAAATAGACACTCAGTTTGCCCCGTCGATCAGCGTAGTCAATGACGACCCGAGTGCCGATTAACTTTTGCAGCTCACCAGCCAAGGCATCCACTAGCTTCGCGGAAACATCGCCGCCCATAGGCGTCGCCGCAGAAATACTAGACCCTGCAGGTTTTGCTTTTTTCTCGGCGACTTTTCGCTCTAGCGCGCGAACTGATAGCTTTTCTCGAATGACCTCTTTCGCCAGATCGATCTGATCGGCCATGCTTTCTAGTCCAAGAAGTACCTTGGCGTGGCCTGGCGAAAGTTCGCCTCCGCCGATCATCAACTTCACCTCCGGCGGCAGAACCAAAAGTCGAAGTGCGTTGGCTATTGTCGGGCGCTCTTTTCCAAGACGGTCTGCGACCTGGACCTGGGTGAGGCTGTAGGTTTTCATCAAATGGTCGTAGGCCTCTGCCTCCTCCATTGGATTTAAATCAGCGCGCTGTATGTTCTCTAGAATCGCGAGCTCAAGGGAGTCTTGTTCGGTGACCGTCTTTAAAATAACGGGAACTTCTTTTAATCCCGCCAATTGGGCCGCTCTCCAGCGCCGTTCACCCGCAATGATTTCGAATTCGTTTTCTGATTTTCTTTGGGCCGTGATGGGCTGAAGAATTCCCTTTTCTTTGATCGACGCTGCGAGCTCTTTCAGCGCGGCATCTTCGAATACCTGTCTTGGCTGTTGGGTGTTCGCGACGATTTTTTCGATCGCGACATTCCAGATCCGAGCCGTGTCGGGTATCACGGGAGCCGCTGGTGCTGCGGCGACCGGCGCTACTGTCGACGGTGCAGCTATAGGCGCATTCGATGTCGCCGCCAGAGCATCAGGTCCTTGCGTTGTTTTAGAAATAGCCTGTTGATTCGCAGCATTTAGCGTCGACGAGTCAGCTTCTGAGTTTACAGAATTCCCAGTGATTACCTGGTCGACACCTGTCGCTGGCCGGCCCGTGGTCTCTTGAGTATTCACTCCGCTTAATAGACTACCCAGGCCGCGCCCCAGGCGAGGCTTCGCACCCTTCGCGTTGTTTGAATTGATCGGTGTAGTTTCAGACATTTGGTCCCTCGACAAAGGCTTCTTTGTTCTGATTTACAGGCGCTCGTTGGCTGACCGATTCCGTGTCGCCGTCCTCTGTTTGACTAGTCACCTGACCATAAACACGAGCGTCTAACTCTTGCGCGAGCTCTTGATATTTAAGTGCCCCGACAGAGCGTGGCTCGTATTCCAAGATCGACTGGCCATGCGAAGGCGCTTCGCTGAGGCGCACGTTTCTTGGGATGATCGCTTTGAAGACCTTGTCACCAAAGTGAGTTTGAATTTCAGAAACAACCTGATGAGAAAGATTGTTGCTGGCTGCGAACATCGTTAGGAGGATGCCTTCGATTCGAAGTTCCGGGTTGATGTTTTTCTTCACCAATCCGGCTGTAGTTAGTAGCTGAGAGAGACCTTCGAGAGCGTAGTATTCACACTGCAGAGGGACCAAAAAAGTATTTGCGGCGGCAAGGGCGTTGAGAGTCAAAAGACCCAAAGATGGTGGGCAGTCGATGAGGACATAATCATAGCCATCTGCGACTGATCCGATCGCCTCTCTAAGCCTGTATTCGCGACGCTGCGCGTCTACAAGTTCGATCTCTGCGCCAACGAGGTCTGGCGTCGCGGGCGCCACAAACAAATTGGGGTTTGATGTTCCCATTCGGATCTCTTCGATGGTTTTTTCACCGATGAGGACATGATAGATGTTCGCCTCTTGATACTCATGCTTTTTCAAGCCTAAGCCGCTGGAAGCGTTTCCCTGGGGATCTAAATCTACCAACAGAACTTTACGGCCTCGTGCCGCTAAACAAGACGATAGATTCACTGATGTCGTCGTTTTACCGACTCCACCTTTTTGATTCGCAATACAAATTATACGCGCCATAGCCCCTCCAAATGGACGGGTAAAGTTAGATCGTGCTCACAATTGATTTTCAACTCATTTCGCTAGCCGGCAATCCGATAAGTATTCGGATAAGCATGGCTGGATAGGTGGATGTTCCACGTGGAACATTCCGACTAAGTGAGCAGCCAAGGGTGGACAACATGGCTAAGCGACAGAAGAATGACTACCTAACTTCGCTCGGATTCGGTTTTTTGTGGATGGTCTTACTACTCACGGGCCTTCTTTCTGGCTGTTCACGCCCAAATCCGACTCCAGAACTCAAGGATCCCATCTACCTTGATCTTTCAAATAGAGGAGCAATCGCTAAGGCAGCATCAGAATCTATGAAGGAAGAGATCAAAACACTACGTGCGGATCTTGAAGCCCTGCCTCCAAGAGATCCAAGTCGGCGGAAAATGCAGCAGGATCTCACCAAAAAGGAAACTCAACTCATGGTTGCCGACCAAGAGGCCCTCTACTTCGAAATTCGTTCGCAACAACGAAAGGAATTCGCTCGAACGGAGTACCTGGAGGCCTTCCACGCAGAGAAGCCATGGCCGAACCCTGAGGACTTTGAGGCCTACAAGGCCCAACGTCGACTACAAGATGCCCCGCGAGAATGGAACTCGAGACTAAAAAAGACCGACCGCTATAACAAAAAGTCAGCCGAGGACATGCGTGAAGAGCTGGATGAGAAGCTGAAAACCACGAAATAGACTAAAAATTTATTGTTCCACGTGGAACATTAAGTAGAAATCTTGTCGGCGGCGATAATAACGTATTCGGCAACGGAATCGGGTAGCGAATACTGACCAATCATCTCGGCGCGCCACAAACTAAAGAGCTGCGGTTGAACTTCTGCCAGCTCGCGAGACCAGCCCTCACCCTTTAGCATAAAGAATCGACCACCAATCGCGAGCTGCTTTCGGGCAAGAAGCATCGAGCTACTCACGCTAGCGAAGCCTCGAGAGATTGCATATTGAACAGAGGCTTCTTCTACATCCTTTAGGTCCATACAAAGGTAAGCGACATTTTTTAACTTCAACGTGGACCCAACGTGCTTACAGAACTCCATTTTGCGTTGATCTCGATCGACAAGGCGAAATTGGCGATCAGGAGAAAGCGCCGCCGCAAGGAGACCCGGCAAGCCATTGCCTGTACCAAAGTCGTAAACGACGGAGCCAGACGGAACCAGAGGCTCAATGAGATTCCAGGCGCGAATAGCATCAAGTATATGCACCGCGTCAGCTTTCCCGACGGTTGATGAGGAAATCAAATTCAGACGTTTATTGAACCGAAGTAGCTCCGAAAGGTAAACACGACACGCAGCGATCTGCTGAACAGATAGGTGCGGTGCCCACTCGCTAAGGCGCTCGCCCGTCGGGCCCTCTGCCTTGGAGCTCGGCACTTGCGTAACGAGCTCTTCTTCTGGATTCTTTTTGTTCGACGTCAACAATGCTCCGTTTGGATTTTAGGTACACAATAAGAGCTTGGATCGCTGAAGGATTGACGCCACTCATGCGACTTGCTTGCCCAAGGGTCTCGGGCCTCTTTTCGTGTAGTTTTTCTTGTTCCTCTTTCGAGAGGCCTTTGACCGCAGAAAAATCGAAACCATCCGGAATTCTAAACGACTCAAATTTCCGATTCGCCCGAATGACTTCATTTTCACGATCAATGTAGCCTGCGTACTTAACTTCTATCTCAATCGGCTCAACAACCGAAACATCATAATCGCCCGAAATTCCAAACCCCGCCAGGTCTTCAAAGCAGACTTCATGTCGTCTTAAAAGTTCTTCGCCAGTGGTCGGTTTAAGCAACTTGGCAGTGCCGAGCGCCTCAAGTTTGGATTGTGTCTCAGGCGTCGGAGTCAAAATCGTAGACTTGAGAAGCATCCGAAGCTGTTCGCGCTTTTCCAAAATCGTCTCAAGCCGGGATTCTTGTTCTGCGCCAAGAACACCCAGTTCAGTTGCACGATTCCATAGTCTTTCTAGAGTATTATCCTCTCGCAACACCAACCTGTGTTCAGCGCGAGACGTGAACATTCGGTAGGGCTCACGTGTTCCTTTTGTCACTAAATCGTCGATCAAAACGCCAATGTACGCTTCATCGCGACCGAGAACAAAACTCTCTTCGTCCCGCACGTTCCTAACAGCGTTGACCCCGGCAATGAAACCCT
>JAXMMN010000298.1:0-5634 GCA_034366485.1 Bdellovibrionales bacterium | reverse complement strand
CAATCGGCCCGTGAATTCATCGACGATAACAATTTCGCCGTCTTTGATCATGTAATCGACGTCGAGATTGTAAAGGTGATGTGCCTTCAGGCCCTGATACACATGGTGGATCAGCTCAATGTTCTGTGGGTCGTAAAGATTTTCGATCTTGAGAAGTTCTTCGACGCGGCTGTTGCCCTCTTCGGTCAAGGCAACCGTGCGAGACTTTTCTTCCATCGTAAAATGGAGATCTTTCTTCAAATGTGGAATAATCGAGTTGATAAGGAAATACTTGTCCGTCGAGTCTTCCGCAGGGCCTGAAATGATCAAAGGCGTTCGCGCCTCGTCGATCAAGATCGAGTCACATTCGTCGACGATTGCGAAATTGAGCGGCCGCTGTGCGAATTCGCTGAGATCAAACTTCATATTGTCGCGAAGGTAATCAAAGCCGAGTTCGTTGTTTGTGCAGTAAGAAATATCCGCACGGTAAGCACGGATCTTTTCCGCTTCGCTTTGACCATGGCCGATAACGTCAGTCGTCAGTCCCAACCAACCGTAAAGACGTCCCATCCACTCAGCATCGCGCTTAGCGAGATAATCGTTCACGGTGACAATATGAACGCCTTTGCCTTCCAGGCCATTCAGGTACGCAGGCAGCGTCGCTACCAACGTCTTCCCTTCGCCCGTTCGCATTTCCGCAATCGATCCACGATGTAAAATCATTCCGCCAATGAGCTGCACGTCGTAATGCCGCATTTTTAAGACGCGGCGACTGGCCTCACGGCAGACAGCGAATGCTTCTGGCAAAATCGAGTCTAAACTCTCGCCTTTTGCGATCCGTTCTTTGAACTGAACAGATTGATTTTGAAGTTCACCATCAGCCATGGCTTGGAACCTGGATTCATAGCCATTGATTTTAGAAACGATGGGCCCAAGTCGCTTCATTTCGCGTTCGTGGGCGGTGCCGAAAACTTTCGTCAATACCGAATTGATCATGCGCTCTAGACTACCTTTCGAATTGGCCTGTAGGCACCCCAGAAATCGGGGTCTTAAGGCGCGCCGCATCGACCTGGCGCAATAGTTCAAATACTGTGACCGCTACGGCGTTTGACAAGTTCAGACTGCGAACTTCGCCGGGCATTGGGATTTTCAACACTCGATCGGGCCTCGAGGTCACCCGCTCGACTTGTTCGCGAGTCAGGCCGACCGTCTCTTTTCCAAAAACCAACCAATCCCCGCGCTGGAACTGGACTTCGTGAAGACTGGTCTCGCCCCAGGTTTCGATAAAAAACACTCGGTCAGGATCAAAGTCCCGCTCCACAACCGAGGCCCAAGCCTCAAAATCGGGGTGAGTGTCCATTGCCAGATGCTTCCAATAGTCCAAACCCGCCCGCTTTACCCTCGACTCGGTGATCTCAAAACCCAGCGGATGAACAAGGTGAAGCTCCGAATTCGTGCCCACACAGGTCCGGCTGATGTTTCCCGTATTTTCGGGAATCAGAGGCTCAACAAGAGCGATCCGACAAAGAGGTGACGGAAGCTGGCGCCGAGGAGGAAGAAAAGTCTGATCCGATGACATCGCGACTGTATGTCATAATTCCGCCGCAAGGGGGAGTTGATACTCTAAACCGTGAAACCTTATTAAAGTCGGTTCTTTCTTTTGACTCTCGGTCCGGTCGCCCCCTATCTTGACCACCCGTAGACATGAAAAAACAAACATGAAAAAAATCGAAGCCATCATCAAGCCATTCAAGCTGGACGATGTTGTCGAAGCCTTATCAGAAATCGGTGTCGAGGGCGTCTCGGTCACTGAAATTCGAGGGTTTGGACGACAAAAAGGTCGCGCCGAAATTTATAAAGGCGCCGAATACGTCGTCGACTTCTTGCCGAAGACGAAACTTGAAATCGTCGTGAATGATGAACTTTGCGAGCAGGCGGTCGAAGCGATTGCGAAGGCTGCTCGCACCGGCAAAATCGGCGACGGCAAAATCTTTGTTTTTAATGTTGAAAGTGTATTGCGTATTCGAACTGGCGAAAAAGACGAGTCGGCAGTTTAGGTAGCTTGTTGTCTTGCTTTAGAAAATCACCCGAGGAAAAGGAGAGACTATGTCCCCGGCAGAGGTCATTGAGTTCGCGAAGAAGAACGGCGTAAAGATGGTGGACTTAAAGTTCATCGACCTGCCAGGATTGTGGCAGCATTTCACAATTCCATTGCACCAGCTTGAACCAGAGGTCTTCGAAAACGGCCTGATGTTTGACGGTAGCTCCATCCGCGGCTGGCGCAATATTCACGAATCCGACATGATGGTGAAGCCCGATCCAAAAACGGCACGCATGGATCCCTTCATGGAAGTTCCAACTCTCTCTTTGCTATGCGATGTGCACGTTCCAGAAACTGGCGAACCGTACAATCGCGACCCACGTCAAATTGCTAAAAAAGCTCTCTCTTATTTGAAGTCTCTCGGAATCGCTGACACGGCTTACTTCGGGCCAGAGGCTGAATTCTTCATTTTTGACGATATCCGGTATGAGCAAAATCAAAACAGCGCGTTCTATCAGATCGATTCCGATGAAGCGCACTGGAACTCGGGCCGCGACGAAGGCAAAAACCTTGGTTACAAGCCGCGCCCAAAAGAAGGCTACTTCCCAGCTTTGCCACACGACACTCATCACGATCTCCGAACAGAGATCTGCTTAGAGATGGAAAAAGTCGGCATGGTTGTCGAACGGCAGCACCATGAAGTAGCAAGCGCTGGTCAGGGCGAAATCAATTTCCGCTTCGACAAGATGCTAGAAACTGCCGACAACTTGATGTGGTTTAAATACATCGTGAAAAACGTGGCTCGTCGTCACGGAAAAGCGGCGACATTTATGCCGAAACCAATTTTCGGCGACAACGGTTCGGGCATGCACTGCCATATGTCTTTGTGGAAAGACGGCGTGAATATGTTTGCTGGGGACAAGTACGCTGGTCTTTCGCAGACAGCTCTTCACTTTATCGGTGGGATCTTGAAACACGCACCAGCAATGTGCGCGATCACAAACCCTTCGACGAATTCGTACAAGCGCTTGGTTCCAGGCTTCGAAGCACCGGTTCGTTTGGCTTATAGCTATCGCAACCGTTCGGCAGCGATTCGTATTCCAAACACTGGTACAAGCCCAAAGGCAAAACGCATCGAGTTCCGCACGCCAGACCCATCTTCGAACATCTATCTTTGCTTAGCCGCATTGTTGATGGCCGGAATCGATGGCGTCTTGAACAAAACAAATCCCGGCGATCCGTTGGACAAAGACATCTACGGTCTTAGCCCACAAGAATTGGCGAACGTCCCTTCGGTTCCAGCGACGCTCGACAAAGCGCTTGAGAACCTCAAAGACGGCGGCGCCTTCTTGCGCAAGGGCGACGTGTTTTCGGAAGACTTCCTCGATACTTGGATTGATTACAAGTACTCAAAAGAAGTGATCCCAATGCAACAACGTCCTTCGCCTTACGAGTTCATGCTGTACTTCGACACGTAATTTAAGCTGAGGTTTTTCAAAAACGACATGAACCCGCCAAAACCTTTGGCGGGTTTTTTATTGTTAACTGCTAGAAAACCACCCGTAGCAGCTATCATCAGTTTGCACATTTCAACGCAAAGACGGAGAGAACAATTGAATGCGATCATTGCGCTAGTAGGCCTGCTTTTGATTCCTCAAATGTCTTACTCAATGAAAGGCGAGCGGGTCTTAGACCCGGTCATTTGCTTCAACGAGAAAATAAAAACGGTTTTGCCTATTTCAAAAGACAGCCTGCTAGTGGGCGGCGAATTTTCTCGAATGGATCGCTGCGGTAAATCCCAAGGCGCAATTTTAGACAGCGAAAGAGGAACAAGAATACGATCGTTTTCTATCGATGGTGAAGCGAGAGCCGTTGTATCAGATGGCAGTGGTGGCTGGTACGTTGGCGGTAAGTTCACCAATGTTGAAGGCCAGGACCGCGCGAATCTCGTTCACATTCTTGCCGATGGAAAAACTGATCCAGTATTTGTCGCAAAGATTCCCGATCAGGTTTCAAGTTTGATCCTAATCGGAAAAAATCTTGTGGTGGGCACATCGGGCCAATTCGACATGGGCGGAAGCGTCCTGCTGATTGATGCCAAATCCGGGGGCACACCGAAATGGAAACACGATTCTTCATGGCCAGTTCGGTCCTTGGCCGTCGACGGAGGCTCGATCTTCGCTACGGGGAAGTTTAAGCTCGAAAACAAAGCACCGGAATCCAACAAGCCGACTTTTGCGACTGGAATTGGGGTCATTGATTCCTCAACTGGAGCGATTCAAGCTCTCAAATCAGATGTAGATCTCAGCAAGCAGATGTCTGAATCGATTCGAGCCATTGCGACCGCTAATGGCCGGCTCTATATCGGCGGGACACTTGAAAATTTAGATTCCGATCTCATCGTTATCGACCTGAAAAGCGGAAATAAAAAGCCTTCTCCATCGATTCGGGAAACAGGACATTATGGCGGGACTGTCTCGACGATCCTAGCTGCAGGAACTTCGATTTACATAGCGGGTGGTTTCAAAATGGTCGACGGGAAGCCTCGCAGCGGAATCGCTGAACTTGATTCGTCGACGAGTGAACTAAAGCCTTGGTCCGCCCAGCTTTCTGAAAAAATGAAGTACGTGCTTTCGATTGCAGCGGACGACAAATCACTTTTTGTCGGCTATTGGGGGGGACAGTTTGGCCTCACGATCCTCGAAAGTTTCGATCGAAAATCCGGGGCGTTGGGCGATTGGAAGCCAGTACCGCGTGGATCGGTGTATGTATTGTGTTCGGATAAGAAAAACGTATTTACAGGTGGCAAATTCGATTTCATTGGCGGACAGCCAGCGAGAGCACTTGTAAACCTGAACCCTAGCAAAGCTTTTCAAGCATCCTGGCAAGCTGACATCGAAGGCTCCGTCAATTCGCTCGCACGGAAGGACGGCACTGTTTACGTTGGCGGCCTTTTTTCCAAAGTTGCACAACTGACACGGGGTAATCTGGCCGCGATCGACCTCGTCAGTGGCAAACCCACAACCTGGGACCCCAAGCCCAATCGGGCGATCAGGGCGATTCTTCCGATTAACGACAAGGTGTTTATTGCGGGCGATTTTACAGAAACAGGCAAAATACCTCGAGGAGGAATCGCCGCCCTGTTTGCCAAAACTGGCGAAGCGACTGCGTGGCAATTAAAGATTCCCGCGAAAAAGTCGGAAACTATGGAGGTTATGGGCGGGCAAGGAATCGACCAAGAATTCATAATGGAGCGACAGATCAATGGCCTCGCCTCCAACAAAGCCTCTGTTTTCATTGCAGGAAATTTCGCTGAGGTCGAAGGACAGCAGCGCGCCGGACTTACTAGCTTCTCGCTCTCAACCGGAAAATTGACTCACTGGAATCCTCGTCGCGAAGGAGAATTTTCGGAGCCTCAGTTAATTCAATCGGCAGACGACGTGATTTACGTATCTGGCAAAAATATCCAAAGCTACTTCTTAAAGGCGCTTGATAGCAAAACGGGTAGATTGAAAAACTGGAAGCCCTCTCTACCCCTCATTCAAAGAAGCGATGCACTTCAGGCAATGGCGATTGGCAATGATCTGGCATTTCTTGGCTTTCTGAATCCAGAG
>JAXMMN010000297.1:0-4255 GCA_034366485.1 Bdellovibrionales bacterium | reverse complement strand
ACGGATTCACTCGTGAACAGGTAGTTTTTCATGCCCTTTGTGCTATCAGAGCACACGTTCAGGGGTCAAACGAAAGGCCTCAAATTGAGGCCCGAAAGAAAATTGAAGTTGAGATGGCTGAAGGCGAATACTAGCCGGTCTTTTTGTACTCGCGAGTGAAGTCGACATCGAGGCCGGGGGTTAAGCGCGAAAGCTTTCCCTCGACACTTTGCTCAGGCCGTCTTTGATTGATGTCGTGTTGCCGACGACGCTCTTTCGATAGCTGCCGCTGCAGCTTATTAACGCACATTTCTACGGACCGATAAAAGTCGTCCGAAACAGCATTCGCTTTGTACTTGCGACGCCCTTCGAGCATCGTCACCTCAACCGAACATTCGTGACGCACCATCGAAACGACGACATGAACATCCATCGGATTAAGTTCAAATCGTTGAAGCTTTTCAAGCCGCTCCGTCATGTACTCCATGAGGAGATCCGAGGTGTCTACATTGCGGAAGGCGAAGCCGACCTTCATGAACAAGTCCTTTCCATACTGGCCACTCATTTTGGGGTGTTGCCTCTAGGCCAAGAAAACAACACCACTTAGATGCTTTCTCATCGGCCGTTGGTCTGGAAAACTGGACTTTAGATTAAGCCCTGGTGGCGGAATCTCATTGTGAGACAGGGGCTGCGAAGAACGTTAGCGCGCTGTCGCACTTGCAGCAGTTTCGCGAACCACGACGACTTTGATTTGCCCGGGATATTGACACTCTTCTTCAACTTTATCTGCGATTTGTCGGCAAAGTTCGAGCGCCTTCGAGTCGGAAACTCGTCGCGAATCGACAGTCACACGAACTTCCCGGCCCGCATTGAAGATGAAGGTTCGCAATACACCGGGAAAGCCCTCGGCGATTCCCGAAAGCACTTCAATTTTCTGATTGTAGACGCTGACTGTTGACCGGCGTGCCCCGGGGCGCGCTCCGGAGATCGCATCCGCTGCGATCACGAGATAACAGAGGTCCGACGATGGTTGCTCTTCATAGTGGTGAGACTTAACCGCGTGTACGATTTCTGGCTTCTCACCAAGTTTCGAAATGAAGTCCGCACCGATGACAGCGTGACCACCTTCAATGGCGTGGTCCATCGACTTGCCGACATCGTGCAAAAGTCCCGCACGTTTGGCGGCCGAGCGGTCTGTTCCGCCTAGCTCACTTGCGAGAATTCCGCACAGCCAACCAACCTCAGCCACATGATAATGTTGATTTTGCGCAAAACTATAGCGGTAGCGAAGCTGGCCGAGGCGTTTTTTAATTTCGGGATTGAGGTCGCGCGCTCCCAGTTCGGCGGCAATTTTATTTCCGTCATTTTCAACGCGTCGGTGAACCTCACCAGAGGTTTTATCAAAAAGGCGCTGAACTGTGTCGGCATTGGGGGCTTTTTCGTGGAGTAACTTTTCAAGCGTTCGCGTGGTGATTTCGCGCGCAACCGGATCGTAACTCGCCAATTGAAAAGTACTTTTCTCCGTGATGGTGAGACCGACACCCGTTAGACGCTCGAGTTCGCGAATGTTTGATTCATTCTCGCCAACCATGCGTCGCTGAACATCGGGGTTCGGAATTTCCACAATCCCGATTCCGCGTTCTGTTGGGGCCGGTCGAGGAAATCGATTCAGTGCCGTGTACAAAATCTTTTTGGCGATTTGCTCGGCGCCGAGTTTGATTTCCTCTTCAAATGCAGATGCCTTGCGGGCCGCTTCAATATTCGCATCTGAAAGAGCCTTTTCAACGAGATCCGCCTTCAAAGACGGAACATCCAGCTCGGCAACCAGCTTTAGCTTTTCGCGAAACTCTTGAGTCAACGCGAGGATCTTCTCTTTTTGCGCGCGAAGGCGGGCTTCTTTTTCGCGAACTTTCGTCTCAGCAGTTTGCAGGACTTCAAAGCTTTGATCGACTTCGCGGCGATCCGTGTTGTACTCGCGATCTACTTGGCTGCGCTTGGCTCGCAAGCGTTCATCGAGTTCTTTTACTTTGGCTTCGAGGTTTGTGATTTCAGCTTGGTGCTTGGACCATATCAGGTCGGTGACCTCTTCGGCCTTCAGCTCTGCTTCTTCTTTTAGACTTTCGGCAACATCGCGAGCTTCGTCGAGTAGCGCAGACGCTTCCGCCTGCGCCTCTCGAAGGAGACTGGTCTTTTGAAGTCGAGAAATCAAAATAACGCTGAGGATCCCAATGACGGCCCCAGCGATTGCCGCAATGATCATCGGCTTAGAAATACTTCTTTCTTCGGCTCGACGGGAGGATTTTAAGACTTTCGCGGTACTTGGCTACGGTGCGTCGCGCGATATTTATGCCCTCTCTTTTCAGCATTTCTACAATTTGCTGATCTGAGAGCGGGTCTTTGGTGTCCTCAGCGACGATCAGCTCCTTAATCTTCACTTTAACGGACTCGCTCGCTAGAGCCTCACCGTCATCAGTGCCGATTCCAGAGTTGAAGAAATGCTTGAGTTCAAAAATGCCCTGTGGCGTGTGCATGTACTTAGAGGTCGTAACTCGGCTAACGGTCGATTCATGCATGCCGATGTCGTCTGCGACGTCGCGAAGAATCATGGGTCTTAAAAACGATGGACCCTTATCGAAAAACTCTCTCTGCCGCTTCACAATCGACTCTGACACTTTGTAGATCGTGCGCTGACGCTGATGAATGGACTTGATCAACCAAACTGCGCTTTGCAGTTTCTTAGTGACGAAGTCTTGTGTCTCACCTTTTTGCGTTTTTCCCGCGAGCAGGTTTCGATAAAAATTGGAAATTCTCAAGCGCGGAAGGCCATCCTCGTTGAGCGACACCATGTACTCGTCGCCGACTTTGTAAACGAAAACATCGGGCTGAACATAGTGCGTGTCAGGCTGAATGAAGGCGCGACCGGGCTTTGGATCCATCGAGTAAATGAGCTTTGCCATTTCCGCCACATCCTCGACGGACGTGTTCAGAGCCTTCGCGATGCCGGCAAAGTTGCGTTTCTCTAAATCTTTGAAATGATTTTTGATCAAGCTCACGACGTCTTTCGTGTCTTCTTGAACGTGACGCGCCTGAATAATCAGACACTCTTGCAGATCGCGCGCGCCTACACCTGGCGGATCGAACTCTTGTACATACGGAAGCACGCTTTCCAAGTTGGCCGCGTCGATTCCTTCGTCTTCTGCAATCTGACTGATTGGCACAGTGATGTAGCCATCGTCATCAACATAGCCGATCAGGATTCCCGCCAAAGTTTGCTCTTCCTCAGAAAAGCCAGAGTTCCGCATCTGCCACATCAAATGGTCATAGAGACTCTGAGGCGTCGTGATTAGGTTTTCGTAGTTCATGATCTCTTCGTTGCCACCCGACATATTCGGCATCGGTTTGTAAGTGGCATCGAAGTATTCGTCCCAGTTGATCTCGTCTTGCTTCTGGGGATCTTGTTGTTCGCGCGATTGTTCGGTGTTCTCGTTGGCTTCCGCCTGAACGCCCGGATTAGTGATCTCATCGGGACCATCGGCGAACTCTTCGAGAACCGGATTGTCTTCAAGCTCTTTACGGACTTCTTGCTCAAGTTCGAGGCGTGAAAGTTGAAGAAGTTTAATGGCCTGCTGCAACTGCGGAGTCATCCGCAGCTGCATTCCGAGTCCCATCTTCAGGCCCATCTTCTGACTCATCGCCATCTCGTCACCCCGAACTAAAAAAGCTTACAGTCTAAAATTCTCGCCGAGATAAAACTTCCGTGCGAGCTCGGAATTTGCAATCTCGTTGGCTGCGCCTTCGACCTGCACTCGTCCGTCTTTCATTATATAGGCATAATCGCAGATCCCTAAAGTTTCTCGAACATTATGGTCTGTGATCAGGACCCCAATTCCTCTGGCCTTTAGTTGCCGAATAATTTCCTGAATGTCGCCCACCGCGATCGGATCAATCCCGGCGAAAGGCTCGTCGAGGAGAATAAACTTCGGCTCGCCAGCCAGCGCCCTCGCGATCTCAACTCGCCTTCGCTCACCACCCGAAAGTGCATAGCCATACGAGTCCCGAATATGTTTCACATTGAAATCGTCGAGCAGGGATTCTAGCTTTTCTAACTTCGCGTTACCTGCCACTCCCTGGGCCTCTAGCGCTACAAGGATATTTTCCTTTACCGTTAAACGGCGAAAAATAGACGCTTCTTGTGGCAAATAGCTTAAGCCAATTCTCGCGCGTTGAAACATTGGCAACTGAGAAATCGACTGCTCTCCCAATAGAATTTCGCCGG
>JAXMMN010000296.1:0-1058 GCA_034366485.1 Bdellovibrionales bacterium | reverse complement strand
TCCTTTTTGGCTCAATCCTCGAAGGGTCCCTGGGACTTTCACTTCTGGATTGTTCATCACTTGGTCTTGGTATTTTCCAACACCAAGGCGCATCAAAATAGAGGTGTTGAAAAGCATTCGCCAGACGTCTGGTTTTTCGTTCAGCATTTTCGCAGTGGGCGAAAGGGCCGAGTCTTTTAAACGCTGAATGGCTTGGCTGATCTCCTGATTGGCGGCATCCCACTTTTCTAACGACACTTGTGCGTACTGTGGGTGGTGTTCAGCATCCAGAGTGGCGAGATGCTCAAGGCACGCATCAGGTGTGCGGTCGTCACAGTTGTATCTCGCGTAGACGATAGAAAGAGTGTGGTTAACGATCGTGGCATTGAGGCGCGCCATGGCCTCTTCAGAGATTCGGATCTTCGGCCTTACAGCGCCGCCACTTCCATTCAAACGATGTCCTTGTTGTTGAGGCGGCAGTTGGTCGAACGCCATTGCGGCGGTGGGCGTGACCGTGGGAGGGACGACGTAGGCTACGAGCATGCTGAGGATGAGAGTGCTGAGGGGAGCCTTGTGGTTTTTCATGAGGGTTTGAAAGAGCAATCTCAGCGCCACTGAAACTCGCGCAAGTGAGTTCATTTTTGGTCGACGTCAGATCGATTTGGGCGAACGTCTTGTTTCGAGACAAGTCCCCAGACTGTATTGAAAGTAGACAGTCGAAGCGAAACGCCCAGCGAGATTCAACACTTGGGCGTGTGTCTCAAAGAGAGGAACTTTTTTCCTCTTTTCGGCTCAGTTTCTCAGATCGAAGCGCCGATAGGTATATTGTGAGGCGATTTTCGCCTCTGTAAGAGACGGATCGCGGCACACATAACAGTCGCGGAACAGGAAACCGGAGGTCTTTAAATGGTACGTTCGTCGTTTATCGTCGTTTCAGACGATCAGCTTCTGATTCAAAAAGCTCACCAATTTGGAATGGTGAACAATGTGACTGTGAAAGTCATGACGCCAGCTGAGTGGGAAGCGTCACAAAAAACTTCGGGAGAAGTGCCAAGTCTTGTTCCCGGAACTGGACAGAC
>JAXMMN010000295.1:0-1922 GCA_034366485.1 Bdellovibrionales bacterium | reverse complement strand
AAAGCGTCGGATGTTGTTCGCTTCGACATTGAAGTTCGTTTCAAGTTCCAATGTTTTAAAAAACTCGTCGACAATACCGACCGGATTAAAGGCGGCCGCTTCGGGAATAAAGGCGGCTAATCGATCGGCAAGAAAGTAAAGAACGCCAACATCGTTTCGAATGACATCGATGATCCCAGGTCGCTGGACTTTTACGACGACCTTGGTACCGTCCTTTAAAACCGCTCGATAAACTTGAGCAATAGATGCTGCACCGATGGGATTGGTGTCGATTTCCTGAAACACGACATCAAGATCGCGACCGTATTGTTGTTCCAGCGTTTCCCGCATGCGCTCGAATGGCAGCGCCGAAACTTGATCGTGCAGTCTTTTAAATTCATCGACGAACTCTTCGGGAACAAGATCGGGCCTAGTCGCAAGCAGTTGACCAAGCTTAACGAATGTTGGGCCAAGCTCTTCGAACGCCATCCGAAGTCGCTCGGCCGGAGTGAACTGTTCTGCATCGATGCCGCTGAGGCGCTCAACAACGAACTTACCGAGACGAATGCGTTCTGCGATATTTTGAAAACCGTAGCGTGCGAACACGCTTGCAATCGTACGAAGGCGTGCCGCATTTCTGAGAGCCGATCCGCCCCGACGCAATCGGCGTTGCCCATGACGCTGCCCCCCTCGTGAGCTCATCGACGATTGCCTCCGCGTCGACCAATCGATTTCTTTTTCGGTTTGCCAGGAGCCGCTTTGCCGACAGGTTTAATCGGCGACTTCGCCGGTTTTGCATGTCCCGCTGCCGCTTTTGCAGCACCCTTCGCGGCACGACTTCGACCTCGCTTCCCACGGTTTTCACCGCGAGCTTTTTGCGAAAGCATTTCTTCCGCACGTTCGGCGAGTTCTTCGACTTCCATCTCATCGCCAAGGACGACAAGTGCTTCTTCGACTTGTGTTCCTTCGTCTTCAAGGGAGAAATCAATTTTTCCCGTAGCAAGATCCGACGATTGAACCATCACATTTAAAACGTCACCAAGCTTGAACACTCGACCGGTTCGTCGGCCATAGAGGCGCATGTTCTGATCGTCAAAGACCCAACGATCAGGGCCAAGTGATTCAAGCTTAACGAGACCATCAATTTCAAATTCTCGAAGCGTGACAAAAATTCCGAATTTCGCAATCGAAGTAACCGAACCTTCCAGGATCTCGCCAACATAGCGCCGAATAAAGCGGGCCTTTTTGATCGAAATCACAGCGCGCTCCGCTTTCACCGACCGCTGCTCACAAGAGGACAAGTGCGTTGCCGCCGACGAAATCTCTTCGATCTCCATCCCTTGATTGCGATAGCGAGGATACAAAACCGCCTTAATCAAACGATGCGCGATCAAATCTGGATAACGACGAATCGGCGACGTAAAGTGCGAGTAGTGCGAGAAGCCAAGGCCAAAGTGACCGATGTTGTCGGAGCTGTATTTCGCCTGGTTCATCGCGCGCAACGTAAGGACGTTTAGAACCTGTCCACCTGGTGTCGATTTCGCCGCCTGCAAGGCCTTCGTCAATTTCTTCTGCAAGCCCTCGCCTGGTCCAAGCTTTCCGCGCCCTGGGCCCAGAAGATTCCACAACATCTTTTCCACTGTTTTGATATTGTCTGGATCCGGCTCTTCGTGAATGCGGTAAATCCCATGAATTCGATTGTCTTCAAAGAATCGCGCTGTCGCGATGTTCGTGAGCAGCATTAATTCTTCGATCAACCGGTGCGCGAAAAGTCTTTCCGTTCGAACCACATCAATTGTTTCGCCGCTAGAATCGACGACGACTTGGGTTTCAGGAATCTCAAGATCAAGCGAACCTTCGCGGAAACGCTTCGCCATTAAAATTTTCGCGAGCTCCGCCGAACGAAGAATGTTTTCGCAAACACCTTTGATGTTCTGAAGTCT
>JAXMMN010000294.1:0-2623 GCA_034366485.1 Bdellovibrionales bacterium | reverse complement strand
CGCTCGACGTAAATGCGAGATCCACAGAGGCAGATTTCGCCTTGGTTCAAAAATGATGAGCGAACGATCATCGCCATGCGATTTTTTAAATCGGCATCTTTAAAAACAATTGTCGGATTTTTTCCGCCAAGTTCCAAAGATACTTTCTTCAACATCGGCGCTGCTGACTGGGCGATCTTCCTGCCTGTCACAGTTCCACCGGTAAACGAAATCACCTTTACATCTTTGTGTTCCACCAGCGCTTGGCCCGCGTCAGATCCAAGTCCAAACACGAGGTTCACGACACCTTTTGGCACACCGGCATCTCGGATGATTTCAGCAAGGATACTTGCCGTGTGCGACGTCATTTCGCTGGGCTTCGCAACGCATGTGTTGCCGTAAGCAATGGCTGGCGCAATTTTCCAGGTCAAAAGATAAAGCGGCAGGTTCCACGGGCTAATCAGTCCCGCAACACCGATGGGTTCGCGACGCACATAAGAAAACCCGTGATTGTCCAGCGGTGCTGCCACCGAAAGTTCGTGCCGGATAATGCCAGCAAAAAACCGAAAGTTGTAAGACGCGCGAGGAATATCCATCGTTCTCGCCAACGCGACGGGCTTTCCTTGGTCATGACTTTCGGCGATCGCAAGCTCTTCACGTCTTTGATCAATTCCGTCTGCGATTTTTTCTAGAAACTGAGCGCGTTCTTCGACCTTTAGTCCACTCCATGTAGGGAAAGCGGCTTTCGCACTTTTCACGGCGTGTTCAATGTCTTTTGCACCGCTCAAAGGAACTTCAATGTGAAGTTCTTCCGTCGCCGGATTGAGCGAAGCTAAGTACTTACCACTCACGGGTGGAACAAGCTCACCACCGATGAAGTTCATCGCGCGCAGGACCTTTGACGCTGCTCCAGAAGTAACTTTGCTGCTCGGCTTTGCGACGGATTTGCTCGGTGCTACCGGTTTTTTAACACTTCGTTTTGTCATGATAGGCGACTTCCAGTTTGCTCGGGTTGAACGTACTTTTCAAAATCAAATTCCCAGCGGTCTTCATCCGGATCCCAGGCATCAAATGGTTCGATGTCCGAAATTCGGTGGCGCAGTGAAGGCGGAATCAAATCCGGAACGATATAGGCTTTTTGACGATCAAGCCGATAAGGGTTCCGAAGCTTGTGACCAAGCACGCCCAAAACATAGCGAGCCACAAACCAAGTGGCCGTTGTGTCCCACCCGTGCGCCACTTTGATGACGATGCCAAGGCCTTCAGGGAATTCTGGGTGTTTGATCGCTAAGCCAAGTAGTCCATCGGCACCCTCTTTGGCGATCACATCCCCGCCGCAGCTTTTGAGGATGGTCGAATCAAGTCGGTTAAAGCCTCCGACCAAATCTGGTTTTTCAACCATGGATTGCCAAATCCAATCCGCATCGCGAGTCACAGCGAGATCCGCATAGACTCGCGCAAGTTCTGTGACTGTCATGGACACTGTCGGTAGACCGCAGCCATCTTTTGCGGTCACTTGCGGGTTCCATTCTTGCCCAAGTGCCCTTCGAACCACGTCCAAGTATGCTTGATGATACGGGTGATGTGGCCAAGTGTATCCAACGCGTGACCAACCACGAATCTGACAACCACGCAAAATAGCCGCATGCTTACCCGAACAAGGGTGATACCACCGACGCGCGCGACGCATCTGCCGACCAAATTGCATCAGCGGCAAAGAAAACGGCGTCTGCATGAGACCCATTTCACTTGGCTTCAAAATCGCTTGCACCGCTTTGATGTGATCCGGTTCTGCATTGTGACTTGCGACCGAGACGGCTTTTGATTCAAGCGAAAGAATATCTTCCAGCTCTTTCGTGAATACCTTCAGTTGCAGCGGCTTCATCATCGATCGGCCGTAGCACAAAACATTTCCGCCCCAGGCGTGAATGACCTTTCGACCCGTGACCCAGGAAACTGCGCCATGAATTGTAATTTCACTGACACCATTTCGGCGATAGTCGACCAGCGGAACCCAGACGTCATCACTCATTTCAGCGTCGTCCTTTCACGTGAGGCGCACATTTTTCTGTGAAAAGTCGCATCGAATGCTTCACCGCTTGATTGTCGTGATTGTTAAAATCAAACCACAGCATCAGGCGATCATCTTCATGATAACGCTCGTTCATTTGATCGATTACTTCACTTGGATCACCAACAATTGCGTTATCAACAGCTTGAGCGATTTTCGAGGGATCCAAAGTTCCTTCGATCGCCTTCCAATAAGTCGCGATGGCTTGTTCCGCTTCGACTTTTGCTTTGCCGCGATTTTCGTTCACAAACACCAAAGCCGTTCTTGGCATCAAACTTCGAGACCAGTTCGCGGGCGCCCCGCCCCATTCTTGACCGACGGGTTTAGACATATACGTCTTCGACATCCTCGCGTGAGTCGCTTCGATTTGACTACTTGGAGTGATCGATAAGTTAAAAACACCGCACGGAAGAATGGTATTTGCGAAATCTTGCGTTTCGGCGTCGTGAGCACCGATTGTTAACCGAAGGTTCTTCATCGGCGCTTCGAACGGGATGACACCCACTTTTTCGAAATCAAAGAATGGCCGGACTTCAAAACCACTATCATGAAGCTTCGCTTGTTCGGAGATCA
>JAXMMN010000293.1:0-1124 GCA_034366485.1 Bdellovibrionales bacterium | reverse complement strand
TGGACGACATCGTCGACAAGGAAAGTGGTCTTTGCGCCCTAGCGCGAGTTTTGAAGCACAACCAAGGCTTCATCAATCCAGGTGATCTTGCAAGTTTAGTGGTTGTTTCCGACGAAGAAGATGCCGATCCTTCTGGTCGTGCTTGTCTGGATGCATTGATCGAGGGAAAGAGCGATCAGCGCTATGTAGACGGAGTATGTGAAGTGGCATCGACACGCCTTCGCTATCGTCGCGCGATTGCCAATCCCACCTACGCAAAATGTAAAGTCGATTTTGATTCTGGCTACAGCTATCGCATTAACTATAAGACACCGACGACCGATGTTGCCTACCACACAAAGTCGATGCTTTACGATCAGTTGAAAACAGAAGTGACTTATTACACTTCGCAAATGAAATATGACCAGCTACGTACGAACGTCAGCTATTACACCTCTAAGCAAGTGTACGATGCGATTTCGACACCGGTTTCCTATCACACGAAAGCGCCGACGTACGAAATTCCTCAAACAAGCGTGAAGTACTTTAAAGAGGTCGAAAGTTGTGTGATCCGTGATGGCGCACCAACGAACTGCACTTACACCTATCCGGATTTCACGATCCTTCTTCAGGGCGCATCAGGTGCCAACTGTGACGCTTTCGTCGCGGGAAAGCTTCCCTCTGGTGCTCTCTACAACAAAGCTGGGTATAAGCCAGTTTGTTCGGTAGGCGCACCGCTAGCACGATCGGGTGCTTGTTCTCCGACGGACACGACCATTCAAAATTGTCAGCAGAACTATTCAGCTATTAAGAACACGGTTCTGACGGGCAAAGTCACTTCAACGTGCGACCTGTTTGTGGCCTCAAGACTTCCTGCTGGCGCGGTGTACGCAGATGCTGGCTACTTGCCATCGTGCGGAACTAAAATCACGGACGCCGGTCGCGAAGGAGCATGTTCGCCTTCAGATCTCGACAAAGAAAATTGCCGAACGGTCTACACGTTGGCCTCTTCGCCAGCAGTATTGAATGGTGTCCCAGGTACTGGTCAAACTTGCTTGCAATTTGTTGGAACAAACAGACTTCCAGCGGGAGCCGTCTATTCTTCTGGCGGTGCAACGTACTACCCAACTTGTTCAGCGGGTACG
>JAXMMN010000292.1:0-2734 GCA_034366485.1 Bdellovibrionales bacterium | reverse complement strand
GAGGTTGTTCTCCATGCACCAATACTCTACATCCGATCCACCGAAAAACGGCAGTGAGAGTTTAGTAATGAGAGAGAAGTGAGAATCAACCCAGCGATTTGAGATATTTTGCGACGGTCTCGCGCATTCCGAAAGTCAATGCATCACAAACGAGGGCGTGGCCGATTGACACTTCTGAAAGCCTTGGAATCGCTGACACTAGAATAGGCAGATTTTCGCACGTCAAATCGTGCCCAGCGTTGATCCCGAGGCCAGCCTCCAAGGCCCATTTCGCAGCCTCCGCGTATTCGCCAACACACGCCGGGTTCTCGGCAAAACGCTCGGTATAGAGCTCGATGCGATCTGCGCCGATCGCCTTGAGGGTTTTGGCGTCTGCGTTTGAGAAAACTCCAGGATCTATGAAAACAGATACGCGGATTGGCGACCGTGCAGTTTTAAGTTTCGCGATCACGCCCTTAAGGAAATCAGCCGAAGCCGCAACATCAAAACCAGCATTGGAGGTCAGCGCACCAGGCGGATCAGGAACAAGTGTCGCCTGATCGGGACAAACTTCGAGCACCATTTTCAACCACTCGGGATCGGGATAACCCTCTATGTTGAACTCACCCCGAACGACGGGTTTTAGGTCGTACACATCCTGGAATCGAATGTGTCGGCCATCGGGCCTTGGGTGAACCGTGATCCCGTGCGCCCCAAAAGATTCGATCTCTTTGGCCCAGGCGACGACATCTGGATTGTTCTTCCCGCGTGAATTGCGCAGTGTAGCTAGCTTGTTGATATTGACCGATAGTTTTGTCATGGCTCTTTTGGCATCTCTTTTCGGAAACTTCTAAATCAATTGAACACCCTGGGGCAAGTTCGCTAGTATTTGATCATGCTTCAATCAGTAAAAGGTACGCGGGACCTCTTGCCGCAGATTTCAGATAAATTTCGACACATCGAAGACCGTGCGGCCGTTATTTCTCAGCTTTATGGATTTCAGGAAATTCAAACTCCCATTCTCGAACCGACAGGTCTATTTTTACGCACCCTCGGAGACACAAGCGACATCGTCACCAAAGAGATGTACCGGTTTACAGATGCTGGCGGCGATGACCTGGTTTTGCGCCCAGAAGGTACGGCCGGTGTCGCCCGTGCCTTCATCAATGAAGGCTTAAGCCAAAATGTTCCAGTTAAGCTTTTTTATCGTGGCCCGATGTTTCGGCGCGAGCGCCCACAGCGCGGTCGCTATCGTCAGTTCAACCAATTTGGACTTGAACTCTTGGGCGTCGAAAAACCTCAAGCGGACTTAGAGGTTCTTGCCTGCGCCTACCGGATCTTAAAGGATTTGGGCGTGATGGGTACGATCACTCTTCACCTCAATACGCTTGGTGACGCCGAATCCAGATCAAAATACCGAGAGGTATTGACGGCTTACCTCGAGGGCTTTCGATCTCAGCTTTCAACTGAATCGCAAGACCGTCTGGTGAAAAATCCCCTCCGAGTTCTCGATTCAAAAAGCCCGGCTGATCAGGCGATCGTTGCCGGCGCGCCAAAACTTTCTGATTGCCTAACGGCTTCAGCACGAGAGTTTTTCAACGAGGTTCAAGCCGGCTTAAGTAAGTTAGAAATCCCAGCGATTGTCGACGAACGCTTGGTTCGCGGTCTTGATTACTACTGCCACACCGTTTTTGAGTTTACGACCACAGCCCTCGGTGCACAAAGCGCTGTACTCGCTGGCGGTCGCTACGACGGATTGGTGAAAGATCTCGGCGGCCCTCAGACACCCGGTGTTGGATGGGCATTTGGAGTCGATCGCCTAGCCGAACTTTTACCGACGCTCGAAGATGCGAACCCGATGATCGCACTTGTTCCGTTGGGCGATGAGGCCGAAGCTCGAGCGCTCACGCTTTCCGAAGAGCTTCGATCGGCCGGTTTTAAAATTGAATTAGGTTATTCCGGAAATATGGCTAAGCGCATGAAAAGAGCCGATAAAGTCGGAGCGAAACTCGCCATCATCATGGGCTCCGATGAATTGGCGAAAGGTGTTGTCGGAATTAAAAATCTAAAAACCGGCGCACAATCTGAGGCCGAACTCGCAAATTTGAGGGCTGTTTTGAAACTTAAACTCTCAGAAGTGTATAGCCTGGCCTAAAAAGGATGCACCATTGGCCGGTTTTTGGCCGATTCTTTCAACCCCCTGCGGCCATGACCGCTACCGCTTGCCTACGAGATGCGCAGTGACTAAAGTTCGCGCACGATTAACCGAGGTAAAGCACCATGGGATTTTTTAACTTCGCGAAGGCCTTCATTTCCGCCGCAATTCTCACGCTTGTAACGACATCGGCCGAGGCACAAGCTTCTGGTCCGATCAATGGCCCCTCGGTTTGTTCGTTCGCCTTTGAAGTCAAAGGAACTGATATTCAGGTTCTCATCGGCCGATCAAAACTCAATGGCTCTGGCATCGTTCGCTGTGAAGATGCCTATGGAAATTCCGAATCACTCAATGTGAAAGTCACCGTCGGCACGCCGGTACTTTTCCCGAGAATAGCGTTCGCTCCCTCGGTTGTTGTTCGCGGAGAGTCGACGGGAATAAACGTTCAAAGCGGCGGAGCTCGCGGTCTGTTGGGCCAGTACCTAACCGTTGATGTTCGTGGATCACTGACGAGCGGCGCTGGCGCGACGCTTTCCATTTTCAATGACGACTCTGGTCTTGCCTTGAATCTCGTCGTTGTCGGCGTCGAAGGATTTGGAA
>JAXMMN010000291.1:0-4495 GCA_034366485.1 Bdellovibrionales bacterium | reverse complement strand
ATCAACTGAATGGGCACTTGTCAAAATAGGTAAGCTGACTGTATCGCGACCATTAATGAAACCAGTGTAGTGAGTTCCTGCCGCTGCGGTTCCTTGCACTTCCACATCGATTGATACAGGCGTCGAAAGCATCGGTGAAATCTCGAGCGCTAGGTTTCGAATGCCGACGTTTTCTGGAGCTGACGACCAACGTTCAACAAACGAAACAGTGACAGGCCCTTTCGTTAAGCGTTCGATCGTGGGGGTAGCGAAACTTTGTTCATTCCCAGCTAGGTCAATCCCAACGACGCAAACGAAGTAAAGCGCAGCGTTTGGCGTCGATACGTCTAGCGGGGTTCCCACTGGAAGCTGAGCCGAGTAGAGACCTGGATCATTACAGTCTGCCTGCGTGACGGTTGAGACCGCATATCGATACTGCACAACATCGCCGGGACTAACGGTCAACATGACATTCGCGTCAAGCACGATGCTCGATGGAAGCCCTGTGACAACGGCTGTCGGTGGCACGGTGTCTTTATTGACGATGTTTGCGATTGAGCCGTAGTTCCCGACCGCATCTAAAATCTCGGCGGAAACGGATAGCACGCCGTCCATTTCGGAAACGACATTGATGTTCCCGGAGTACACTCCACCGGTGCACGTCGCAGTGGTCGATAGACCGCCGACTGTCAGAGAAACAGTTGCGCCGTTATCTGAACAAGTGCCATTGATAGTTAAATTGACCGAATTGGTCGCATTGATCCAAGAGCCGTTCAGTGGTTGAGCAATTGTCACCGATGGAACGACAACGTCTTTTAGGATGACGTCGGAACCTGATCCGACGTTTCCAGCCGGATCTGTCGTTGATACCGTGACGTTGGCTGGACCATCAGCGACAGCCGATAGATTGACTGCTGACACAGCGTAGGCACCAGACAAACACGTTGTCGACCCGCTGACAGTTCCGACACTCCAATTGATTGCCAGTCCGTCATCCGAGCAGGTTCCATTAAAACCAAAGTTTGAAACTGTAAGTGCATTGGCATCAGGAGCAGGTGCCACCGTGATATTCGGTGACGTTTGGTCCAACAAGATGGCGGTGGATAAGCAGCTAGAAACGGATCCAGAGGAATCGCGGTACTTAGCATAGACCGATTTTGGTCCATCGCCGACTGGAAGTGCAAAACCGGGCTTCGAGGCAGAGTATGGCTCCCACGCTCCACCGCTCGAGCATGACGAGTTTGTCGTGTAGTACACTTCGCTCGCTATGAAGGGAAGGGAGTTGGTCAACGTCACGGTGAGACTGTTTGTGTACGTCGCTCCAGAATTGATAGCGATGCTTCCACCTGTCAGAGGCGGAGGTGTTTGCCACTCACAATTATCGTAGGCCGTGCTGTTGGCGTAGCTACCAGTGATCTCGACATTGTTGATGCCTGAAACGATATTCGTTTTTTTCGAGCCAATATGGAGAGGGCCAGACAACGAACTCTTTCGAATCAAAGAACCAACCGTCGTGATTTGGCATTCGCCGGAAGATTCTGCTGCAAAGGCAAAAAGGTGGAAGGTTCGGTCTGGTCCAGGAGCAACGTTCAGTTCGATTTCACTGCCTGCGGGTGCAAGGCCGGCGAACTGTGACACGGTGATGTTTTTCGCTGGATCTGAATCGATCGTGCACTGTTGGGATGAAAGCGTTGAAGTGGTGCCCGCTGGAATTTCAACTACAACGGCAAAGCATTTCGTTTCTGATAGTGAAGCCGGATGTGCGACACCCCAGTCGGCCGCGGACATCGCTTCTAACTTTGCAATTTTCGCGAAGTGATCTTTTGAAGCGGATTGCGTGCTTTCCGGAAGCTTAACGATAACCTGAGATCCGTTTTCGGACTTTTTAGTACAGCCGGAAAATGCAGCGGCAGAGCCAACGTAGAGCGCGCAAACAAGTATCAGGCGAATTATTTGTGAACTGTTGGGTTGCATTAAGTGACATATCGGTCACTTAGAACTGAGACTGAACGAATCAGTCTCAGTTTGGGACACAGCTAGACTTCTTTGACGAGTCGTTAACAATCTCTAAATTGGATTAGTTTTTTTCAGCGGGAAGGCCTTCTGTCAGCGCTTCAGCAATCTTGATTCGAGCCATATTCATAAATGCTTCGAACCCGACAGCACTTTTTGCTTTCAAAAGAGAAAGAGCCATTCCAAGTTTGATCGACGCGATCTTGCACGACTCGCTGGCTTCGATTGTCTTGAGTTCTTTAGTTAGAGTTTCAAGATCTGTGGACTTTGAAATCGAATTGAATGCGCCTACCGTGTAAGCGGCACCGCAATGGGCAAGTGTGAGACCTAAGTTCACTCCGGCATCAGCCGACAATGCCCAAGCACCCTTTGTTTGAAGAGACTCGTTGTAGGGCTTTACGGCTGCATCGATCTCTTTTTCACCGGCAAAGACCGGTGAAGAGACCAAAGAGGACATCAATGTAAGAGTTGCTAGTGTGGCTGCCAAAATGTGTCGCATGGGAAACTCCTTCGAGGCGTTGTCTGATGATTAACGTTTACCTTGCGAGTACTGATCAATTTGCGGGCCAAGACTTGGGTCCGTTGGCGGAACAACTTTCGGGAAACCTTGTGGGAAGAAGGTCGGGTCGTTTCCTACCTTTTGTCCTGTCCACCATTCGCCGTTTCGCAACACGAAGACTTGGGTGACGCCAAGATCGTTAACAGCCGCGATGCTGTGACTCCAAGAACTTGCGCCAGTTCCTGTATAGCCAGGTCGCAACAACGACCCCGTTCCGACATTCACAGTGTGACCAAGGATTTGCGTTGTGTGCGAGTGACCATGAACAGACTTGTCTGTCGCACGCTTCATTGTGAGCATCGAGTTTCGGGCCCCGTTGGCGCCCTGATGGCCGTGCTGACCCAGCTGAACGCCAGCTTCGTTCCACGTTCCGCCGGTCACGAACGTCACGCGTTTCGGGTATTCAAGACCGAACTTTGTGAGGGCGTATTCAAACGGAGATTCTCCGCGAACAACCGCTGCGGCCAGTTCTACGCCGAGCGCACGATTGTGGGGGTCTTTCATGAATTCGCCGGTGTCTAACCATTTATTGATCCACAGGTCGTGGTTCGAAAGCACGATTCGTACCTCTAGCTTCGTATCCAATCGCAAAAGAGAATTGACGAACGTTGCAACATCTTTCAATTCACGTGATAGATCGTGTTGTCCGTTTGCGACCTTTGCCGTTGCGCTCAAAACATTCTTTGCCTCGTGGTGGCTGATAGAATGTCCGTTGAAAACATCATGTAGAGCGATGCGATCTGGCTTCAAGGCCTTCACCGCTTCGACGATTTTCATAACGAACATCGGTTCGGCCATGCCTATGTGGCTGTCCGACAATACAAGCGCCTTGACCTGAGCCGCGGCAGTGCCCTCTGGGGTGTAGAGCGTTCCTTTGTCGACCATGCCTTTTCCGTCGACGTAGTGGATGTGCCGAAAATGGAAGAACCCAGTCATCGGTGAACCGATAGGAAGTGCTTCCGAAAGATCGCCGCGGCTTTTCTCAATCAGGAGAACGGCCATGTTGTGGCGATCAGCCGCAAGTGCGTCTTGGCGTCCTTGTATTGGAACGCGTGAGTTGTAGATTGGCTGCGTCACCGCTCCGGTCGTCATTACGAAATGGGGGAAGCTGTCGTTATCCAAAGTCGGAACCGTTTTTAGCCTTACTTGGGGTGCAGCCACGATGACAGACTGACCGCGCGGTCCATACTGATCAAGCGACGCATCTGGGTTCACCATCTTCGGCATGATCTTGATGTTGTCGATGCGTAGGAAAGGATTCAACACCGTCGTGTTAACGAGAATGTGAATGTCCGGATCGTTCAAAAGTTTTGGATCTAAGCCCGTGGTCTGCATGAAAGCTGGCAAAACAACGATCTTTGCATTCTTCTTTTTCGCCAAAGTTTTTAATGTCGCCAGCATGTGATCGCTCACAGGCGTATAGGGAATAGCAGTTGTAATGAGAAGCGTTTGTGCTTCTTGGATGACTTCAACTGTTCGAGCCATGGCTTTTGCGTCAAAGAACGTCGAATCAATGACTCGGTCAAAGGCGCGTGGATTCTTTTTTACGGCTGCTGCTTTGATGTCGGCGAGATCCACGAAGATTCGCTTTTCGCCAAGAAGTGCTGAAACTTCCACTTCGGTGAGATCAAGCTGCTCGCCCAGTTCTTTGTTCGAAGGTGTTCGCTGATAGATTCGAACGAACTTTAAATAGGCAGAGACGATTTTCCCGCGAACGACGTTCGCGGCGGCAGGTTCTCTTGCAACTATTTCCTCGATGGTCAGGGGCTTGAGTGTCGCAACGTCGCCTTGGAGGATTTGCTCCAATTGTTTCGCCGTAGTGTCCTCTGGAAGTTTTAAGTTCGCTTGAAAGTACTTTGCAGTTTCCTTTCGCAAGCGATCAATCGCTTTTTGTTCTTTCGCGGAAACGACGGCTGGAACGGAAATGAACTGAGATTCGCAGTC
>JAXMMN010000290.1:0-2723 GCA_034366485.1 Bdellovibrionales bacterium | reverse complement strand
ACTAAAGGGCGTGAAGGCCGTATTTTGCGAACAGCACGGAGTCTTCGTTTTTGGTAAAAGTCTTGTGGAAGCATTTTTTCGACTCTACCTTGTCTGCCGTGCTGCAGAAGTAATCGTGCAGTCTTCAGCTTTGACTGACCAGCCCAAGACGGCACTTGAATTGGCTTGGCCCAAAGAGCAGGCTATAGAGATGTTCTGGAAAAATATGAAAGAGCAAGTGTCATGAAAACTTCAGCGATGACGCCTAATTTTGGTTTGACGGCCGAATTTGAAGATTTGGAAGAACTGTTAAATTTCGACTCTGAGCGGTTGAAGTCGATGCTCGTGGAAAACGGTGTAATCCTTGTTCGCTGTGCTCAACTGATCGAACCAGATCACTTCATGAAGTTTTCTGAAAAGGTCTCGAAAAAATTTGTGATTCACGGAGCCAAAGTTCGAAAGCCTTTAAGTGCAGACGGTTCTGTGCAAACGGTCACGGAAGGTCCTGACTCAATTGTTCTTCACTCTGAAATGCATTTCTCTCCCTTCTCTCCGGATCTAATGTGGTTCTTCTGTTCACTTGCACCGTCACATGGTGGAGAGACAACTGTTTGCGACGGGACCTTCTTTTTTAAAAACCTTTCTGTGAAGGCAAAAGAGCTATTGAGCAAGCAAAAGCTCAAGTACTGGAATTTGTGGGATCCCGACAGCTGGTCTAAGTTTTTCAGCGGTTATGAACAGGCGGAAATTCTTGAAATCTTCAAAAGCAAGGGCGCTAGGGCCTGGTTCAATGGTAAAAATGAATTGGAGTTTGAAACGGAAAAGTGGGCCGTCGGAATTGCGGATTCTGGCGAGCCGGCCTTTGCAAATTCAATTCTCGTTCACGATCAGTACTCTAAAAAATTCCAGATGTTTCACACGGAAGATCAAACCCCTGAACTCCGCCATCGAATTTCTTTTTCCGATGGAGCTGAAATTCCTCAATGGTTGAATCAGGAGTTGGCCGAAATTGAGGCGCGTGCAGTGTACGCTCATAAATGGAAGAATGGCGACTTGTTGCTGCTCGACAACCGTCGGATGCTTCACGGTAGAAATTCGTTCGATCCTGCTATTAAGCGAACGATCATGGTTCGTATGGCAATGTTGTCTTAGATCGCGTCCTTTGGCTTTTTGAATAGTGCACGAAGGGCGAACATGATCAAAACTGTCCCGGCGATGGCCGTCATTGTTAGGACTTCGCCCTCAAGTAACCAGCCTAAGAGAAGTGCGGTTACAGGTCGGACCAGCATGTGACTAGAGGATTTAACTAGCGATCCTTCGTTCATCAGCCACACAAAGGCCGTGTCACCGATGACGGTCACGAAGAGAATTGAGTACATGAATCCAAGGATCGTTGGCTTGGAAAGTCCGTACCAAGAAAATGTGGTGATCGGCTCTGAAAATGCAGCGATCACTAAAAGAAAAATTCCACCTATGTACAAGTCAACTGGCAATAGGCCAAGCGGTGTGGTCTTCGGACGAAACTCGAGACCTAGCGTGTAGGTGATTGTCGACAAAAGTAGAACTATATAACCAATAAACTGCCCATCGGAGGATTTGCCTGAATAGGTTATTAGTCCGATTCCAATGACGCCGGCAATAAGCCCCAGCAATACTTTTGGATTCATACGGGTGCGATTTTTTTTTAAATGAAAAAGATAGAACCAGATAGTTGAAGAGCCAAGAAAAACGCTGGTGAGGCCCGAGGGGACATACTGTAGCGACCAGGTCGCACCCCCAAGACCAATTCCTCTGGTAAGAATCGCTGGGACCACCAGTTCACGTAGGCGATGAAGTTTGAAGTTTTCCAGAAAGCTTTTATAAAAAACAATATTCAGAATGAGGCCACCAATCAGAAACCGCGTGCCCGAAGAAAAAATCGGCGGAATTTCTTTAATCGAGTATTGAATGGCGATGTACTGAAAGCCGGTAAGGACGAAGAGTAGTCCGATGAGGAAGTTTTCAACACGGGCTCTATAGCTCGTCAGTTTTTCGAATGCGATCTGCTTGTCTTCAAGTTGAGACTTGTATTTTTCACTGAGCGAATGTTCGAGCGATGCATCATAGAGATAAATCAGCCAGACTGGTTTTTCGGCTGAATCATCAAGTTGGACAGCCACTTTGAACTGTCTCGCGAGGGCTTGATCCTTTGCCGAAACATGTAAATCAATTCGACTTGAGTCTAGGTGCCGCCGGTTCCATAGCGATTCGAGTTCTAAAAACTCCTTCCGGAAGAGGTCGCTGATATGTAGGTGGCGTCGTTCGGTGTCCGTCAGTTCAAAAATCTTAAGAGCTGAAGGATTTGCGTGAAGAACTTTGCCGTCATCTGACGCAACCAAGACGCCCTCGATCAAAGGATCAAACAGCCTAAACTTTGATGGATTTGTTGTCATCGTTTCGTCGCTCATCTTAATACCGCATCTCTTTTTCATTATAAGAAAGGAGCGCGTCAAAGCGCATGAAAAAGAGATTGATGGGAAAAAAGTCGGACTGGACCTGAGCACGTCTAGCCGTAGAGGGGCTCACGCTAGACGGACCGAGGCACATGGCACATCCTATAGGGGTTTGCAAAGTATCTAGAAATGTCGGAGGTGCTCAATGTTAGAAGCCATGATTAATACTTGCGAGAAACAAAGTCAGAAAACTCATCTGCACACCTACATCAATCAGCGCTCAATCACTTTCGGCGAATCGCTGGATAAAGG
>JAXMMN010000289.1:0-1797 GCA_034366485.1 Bdellovibrionales bacterium | reverse complement strand
ATACACAATCGCAGGGCCTGGATTCAAATGACGGCTTAAAACAAAGGCGCGAATTTTTTCGTCTAAGCCGCCCGTTTCTAGGACTTCAATCGCTAAATTTGGTCTCCACACACTTGAAACATGAGTTTCCGCGTCTCGCATTCCGAGTTCGCGAAGGATGTCGCTTTGAGTTTCTTTCGTTGCCGTTGCCGTCAATGCCAGCGTCAGCGGATTTCCCAATCTTGCCCGCCGCTCACCGAGGCGGGAATAGTCGAGCCGGAAGTCATGTCCCCACGTCGAAATACAATGTGCTTCATCGATCGCGAGAAGCTTTAAAGGAAGACCATTATCCGCAGCTGCTGAAATCGCTTCCCAAAAGGGCTCCTGACGAAATCTCTCCGGAGTCGCATATAAAAGTTGAATCGAACCTTGGCGCGGAGACGACGTGTTCTTTCCAGCCTTCAGCCAACTGAGAATTCTTTCCCGTTCCTCGCGCGGCATCGCCGAGTGAATGGCCGCCGCCCTTAGACCCTTGCGACGCGCCGAGTCGACTTGATCTTTCATCAACGCAATAAGGGGAGAAACCACGAGAACAAAGCCCCCGCCCATAACCCCCTCGCCGTCTTCGGCGGCCGCTGCAGGGATTTGATAACAGAGGCTTTTCCCCATGCCCGTGGGCATGACAGTCAGACAGCTTTTACCATTGAGAAGCGATTGTAGAACGCGGGCCTGCTCGCCTCGCCAGTCGCGAAAGCCAAAAACCGTTTCCCGAACTCGTTCTGCCGCCGCCAACTCGCTCAAAACTTTCCACCTAATGCTCAAAAAGCCGCCATCTCACTACAATTATAGAGTTGATAGGACCTTCAAGCCATCCCTAGACGCGTTAAAATCTCCATGCTACACCGTTCATTCAAAGTTTTTTAGGCGTTTATTTGGCCAGCTTTTAGGCTGTTAGATGGAGCGATATGGCGAACAAATTAGTTCTAGATAAGGTCCGAAATTTCGGTATTTCGGCACACATCGATTCGGGTAAAACAACGTTGTCGGAACGCATTTTGTTCTACACAGGTCGCATTCACGCGATTCACGAAGTTCGTGGCAAAGACGGTGTCGGCGCGACGATGGACTCGATGGATCTCGAGCGAGAAAAAGGGATCACGATCCAGTCGGCAGCGACCTTCGGTGAGTGGAAAGATATTTCGTTCAACCTCATCGACACCCCCGGGCACGTCGACTTCACAGTTGAAGTTGAACGATCGCTTCGCGTTCTTGACGGCGCGATTTTGGTTTTGTGCGGTGTCGCGGGTGTTCAATCTCAGTCGATCACTGTCGATCGCCAGATGAAACGCTACAGCGTTCCACGCTTGGCCTTCGTCAACAAACTTGATCGCTCTGGAGCGAACCCATTCCGCGTCATGGAAGGTCTTCGCGAAAAACTTCGCTTGAATGCCGTCATGACTCAATTGCCGATCGGCATTGAAGACACGCTCGCAGGAGTCGTCGATCTCGTTTCGATGCGCGCTTTCTACAACGAAGGCGACAACGGCGAAAACGTGATCGAAAAAGACATCCCGGCAGATATGATGGAACAGGCGAAAGAGTATCGACAAGAACTCGTCGCGAAGCTTGCCGACGTGGACGAAAGCATCGCCGAAAAATTCTTGATGGAAGAAGAGCCATCGAATGACGAAATCAAAGCCGCAATCCGCAAAGCGACGATTGCACTTAAGTTCGTTCCTGTCTTCTGTGGTTCGGCTTACAAAAACCGTGGAGTCCAAAAGCTTCTCGACGGTATTTCGGATTACCTCCCGAACCCAA
>JAXMMN010000288.1:0-2055 GCA_034366485.1 Bdellovibrionales bacterium | reverse complement strand
GGCTAGTTCCATTACTTCGTCGAGTCGAATTTTTCGTCAGAATTCCGAAAAGGAAGTAGTGAGTTGAGCTCGGTAAAGTTCAACTTTCAAAGGACCTTTCTTGATCGAGCAGACGCAGCAACGAGATAACTTAAAACTTCCCCAACAGGCGTTTCGACTTTTTAAAGACCAAACCCTAGGACCAACCGCAATTGTCGCCGCCAATCTCTTCATTGCCGTCGTGTACTTCCTTGCAGCTCACCTAAGCCTAAAACTCGCCTTCATCAATCAGAGCGTGTCTCCAGTTTGGCCTCCGTCGGGCCTCGCAATTCTTTCATGCATTCTTTTGGGTCGACGGTTTTTGCCCGGTATTTACCTAGGTGCTTTCGTCGCCAATCACATTGCTGGCACGCCGATTCTCACCTCAGTTTTGATTGCGCTGGGAAACACAGTGGAAGCGGCGTTTGGCGCTTTCATTTTTAACAAAGTGTATACGCTTCGGGGAAAGCTAGAAGATCTAACATTTTTGAGTGGCCTATTCCTGACTTCTCTTCTCGCGCCAATCATGAGTGCTTCAATTGGCGCCGCCACTCTTCACTTTTCCGGTCTCTTAACGCCTGGGGCGACATCTGCGATCTGGTTTACCTGGTGGATTGGTGACGCACTCGGCATCTTTATGCTTCTACCCTTTATTTACTTTAGCGACGCGCAGGAAAGAGAACATTTCTTAGGGCTCCTCTCAAAACCAGATCTGCGAAAGATCTCGATTCTTATTCTGACAGTTGCATGCTTATTTGGCGCCTATCACCTTCTCATCAAACCTTTTTCACTGAAATTTTTGTTTTTGATATTCACTTGCGTATTCGTGTTCAGTGCCTTGCAAAATCGGATCTATCTTTTCTTAAATATCTTTCTATTGAATTCAGTGGTTACTCTTATCACTGTCAACGGCCATGGGCCCTTTAATAGCTCGATCACAAATCAGAACCTGCTTCACCTCGGCATCTTTCTTTGCACTTTCATCTTAGTTTCTGCAGGAATAGCCTCCTTCTTTAGGACTCAATTCAATAGAACGATTCAAGCAACAATGCTCGTGGGCCTCGCATTTTGGGGAGTCATTTTTTTCAACGTTCAAAATGCCAATCTTGCGATTGATCAAAGTAAAATCGAGAAGGCAATTTCCGAAGGAAATACGAAAATTGAAAATACATTTAAATCCTATGTCGGAATTCTAACCGGCGGAGCAGCGCTCTTCATGGCCTCGAAAAGTGTCGACGCCGGAGAGTGGCGCGACTACGTCGATCACTTAAAAAACTATTACGAACTGCCGGGGGCGCGTGGCCTTGGTGTCGTCTATAAAGTAAATTCGAAGAACCTCACTTCGTTCACTTCGAAACAACAACGGGAAACGAGTGCAGACTTCGCAATCAAACAGGTGCCGCAGAATCCAAACTCAAAGCCTGCAGCAATAGAAGATCACTTTGTAATCACTTACATTGAACCCTATGAAATCAACCGTGAAGCGAGAGGCCTAGATCTCGCAAGCGAAGAAGTCCGAGCGAAGGCAGCCCGACAATCAATTGTCTCAGGAAAGCCGACTGTCACCAACACAATCCAGCTTGTTCAAGATCGGAAAAAACATCCAGGCTTTCTCATTTACCTACCGGTTTACAAGAAGCACACTGATGTCTCGACTGATGAAAATCGAATCAAAAACTTTTCGCATTGGATTTACTCGCCAGTTGTCGCGCCCGACTTCTTTCGTTCAATTGCGGCCGGCCTCTCTGAGACCCTTCATCTTGAAATTTACGACGAAGATCCAAACTCCAAAGCAGAACTTCTCTTCAAAGATAGCCACGTTGATTTAAATTCCAACTACTTGCCTCAAGTGAACAAAATTCGACTTGGCGAAAAGAACTTCTATTTGAAGTGGCAGGTGACACGCAAACTGATTGCCGAAAGTGACTTCCTCTCAACTTGGATTGGACTCATAGGCGCAACGTCCGTTTTACTTCTCTCTATTTTTATTGTCAGTCTTCTCGGCATAAAGGAAAAGGCGCAGGCAATCGCTAAAAA
>JAXMMN010000287.1:0-5076 GCA_034366485.1 Bdellovibrionales bacterium | reverse complement strand
ATTTTAGCTAGCGGAAAAACTGGAAAGGCCAAATGTCCGTGTTCGAGACTTTTGGGCTGTTCCAACGCAAGCTCAAGTTTAGATTGCGAAATGACCGTTGAACTTTCGGCGGAAAGTTCTGCGGGCAAGAGTTTTCGCAACTCGTTAGTTAAAAATTCGGCGGTTTGTTGTCTAAGCTGTCGCAGCATACTTGAGAAATTATCAGAAGCCTTGACGATAAACCAGACCGAACCTAAATACTGCGACTCAGTTCTTTTGCGAGGGGGGCCCGTAAGTGAACAAAGCTGAGCTCATCGAAAAAGTTGCAACGAAAACCAAGCTTACGAAAGTTCAGTCAGAGGGCGTGATCGACGCCGCTCTTGAGATCATTTCGAAAACTGTGGCGAAGGGCGACGAAGTTAAATTGGTCGGCTTTGGCACGTTTTCTATGACCTCACGCAGATCGCGCACAGGCCGCAATCCCAAAACTGGAACCAAACTTGTGATTCCAGCGGCGAAAGTGCCCAAATTTAAACCAGGAAAAGACTTTAAAGAGCTTTTGAAGTAGCTCCGGACGAAGCACCTTTACCGGCCGCAGGTACTCCTCGTGAAGTCGCGCTGCCGATCACTTCTTTTTGACGCGCAAGCTCCGAAATCAGGTCCGCGAGAGAGTCACTCGCTACATCTCGCTGCGACCCTACGCCCTGCTCAAAAAGTTGAGAGGTTTCTTTCAATGTCTCAAGGAGACTTGAGAGCCGCACCGTCTCTTCTGGGTAGGCTTGATCTTCTAGTGCACGTTTAGAAACTTCCGTGATCGACCGCTCGACGGCCGATACCTTCGTCTTCCACTTAGAATAAAACTTCGACCACATTTCAGGCTTACTTCGAAGCTGGCCGTAGTTAAGCCCCAAATCGCGCGCCAAAGAATCCAATTCTTGAGCGGCATAGAACAAAACCTTTTTTTGCGCTTGAAGCTCGAACGATTTCTCTCGCAAGTGAGCTTCTAACTTGTCAAGAAACCGCGCATCTCGTTTACCGATAAAAATATCGCTCTTCAGCTGAATCGACGCCGAAGAGACTTCAACGGTATACGCCCCGTCTGGCAAGCCGACTTCTTTCAATCTAATAGATGGAATTTCGCCACCCGATTTAGTGATCGTGACTGTTTTTCTCACATGCAGTTTCGCCAAAACTTCGCCAAGTCGCCCGCGAAAAGTCACCTCTATCGGCTGACCAACAGGAAATGCTCCCTGTAAAAGTACTTGCGCATCGGGCGACGAAAGCTTCAGCCCCACTATCGAAGCCTCACCCGAACTACTGCTTGCCGCTGTGGTTCGCACTTGCCCGGCTGGACGAGGCACTGCTACCGGGTCAGAGGTCACTACTACCTCAGTTGGAGCCGAAGTGGTCGCCGCACCCTGCGCATTCGTCACGATATTTACTGGTAAGCCACCCTCTGGTCCGGCCATCGGATCGGCCATATCAAGACCAGCGACAGGAGCCTCTGATGCAATAGGAGGCGCCTCTTTAGTTGGCATACCCGGTTGAACCGAAGGCAGGGCCGCTGGCTGCGCTGGAGGCACATCTGCCAGCGTGTCTGAACGCGTTTCTGGTCGGGTTTCTGGCCGGGTTTCTGGCCGCGTGTCCACTCGCGCATTGGCTCGCTCCAATGTTCGACGAACCTGCGCCACATTTGCCGAGCTTTCATAGCTCAGCAAGTGACCAGAAAATACCGCCGTGATCGCTCCCATGCCGACAGCCGCCACGTATCTGCCCCAGCTTTCCCAATTGTCTTTCGGCCGATTCGAAGCCGAAATGTTTGCGGGCGGTGGAACAAAGGGCTGAGGTGTGAAGTCTTCTCGCGAACTGACTTCTTCAACGCGAGACGAAGAGTCGCCCACTGAAGAGGCCAAATCCGACACTGGTTGATCCTGAAAATTATCAGGCTCATGCTCTTCGGGAAACCCCGCAAAACTCGACTCGTCATCTATCAACTCGACAGCCTGTGCAAAAACACCAGAATGATCGCCACTTGCCGGAATTCGCTCTTCCCATGGTACGCGAGCAAGATCTTGTCCGTTGGATTCAAAGTGTGCTGCAGCAGCCCCACCGACCGCGACAGTCTCTTTCCCTGAACTAAAAATAATGGCGGGGTCCGTCGGAGTCGCGTCGTATTTCGATGGCTTGAGATTGACGTGAAACTCTTCACTTTCAAAATCGCCGTCGTCTTCAAGCAAAACCGCCGAAATAGGATCTGGAAGCGGTGGCGGCACATGCGGCGCAGATTCCCTTGGCGACGAGCGACGATCGAATTCGCGCAAATCACCGATCCGCATCCATTGCTTCATTCCCACGTGCCAGGCGTACTGACTAAATTGGAAGGTTCCCTTTTTTAGACCCTCGCGGATGTAGTTGGTTTTAAAAGGGCCTTCTTGCAAGTAAGTACTCGAATGAGGCCGCAGCACAATCCAGGAAATATCTGCCTCTTCGATGGATCGCGAAGAATAATTCTGCACATGCGGAACTGGCGTATCTGGCAGGTCACCGAGTGATTCCGTTTGTTCGTTTTCAACTGGATGCTGGCTGGAAGAAACAGACGAATTCGCTACGTTTCTTAGTTCTGCAAACATCGATGCTGGACGCCATTCCGACTCGCCCTCGCGATAAACGAGATCCATCGCATTTAGTTGCCCGTCGCGAAGCATTGCGCGCACGAGATCCGTTGCAAACGGTCCACGCGCCGGCGTTCCTGTTCCGTGACTTACATACCAAGCTGTCACTCGAGACATCCTTGTCTCCTCCTGCGGCTAGATCCGCTCTCGCCGCGTCCTTGATGGAAGCACTCCGCCCGGCGCGATCTCTGTTCCTACAACTCGCGCAAGTCGGTACACTATCTCATCATACTCCCGACTAAAATCCCGCGCCAAGACATCTGTCTTGAAAAGTCGAACAATCTCTCTTTTTGAAATCTTTCGAGCCAGGTAGGCGACGTACAAACGTTCGCCCATCATGCGGCCCAAAATCAAAGCCGCTTCGAGATAACTGGCAGACTTTGTTGGTTTCACTAAAGATTTTCGTTTTCGACCTTGGTGAAAGTACACCAGCTCTGACATTCTTTGATCAAGCGCTAACCGAAGCGCATCTCGACCTTCGTCTGTAGGCTGAATGGTCTGCAGCTCGGTTCGCAGGTCAGAAAAGGTTTCAGCCTGCCGTTTGTGGTTCACTTGTTTCGAACCAAAATACGAAAGAGCCTCGACAAGAATCGCCGCCTGAAAGTCTTTTGGGAACTTCCAGAGCTCGCGTTTTCGGCCACTCATCTTCATTTGCAAAAACTCGCTCGCCAGATGGGCCGCATGATTGACCGTCATTTGCGCTAAACAACCAACACCTGCCGAGGGAAGCATGAAGCTAGCTCCCTTCACCATTAAACGCCTGGCGAACTCACGCGCGTGCCCCTCATGTGTCGATTCAATTTTTCGCCACAACTTCGCATCCGATGCCGAATAAACAGCAAGATCCGACAATGCATCTGCCTTCAAAGAAAACCCTATGTCTGAAGCGATCCAGCTGGCCATTCGTTTGACGTGATCCGTTGGATCAAAGTCCTCTTCAGTAGCTCCAGAGTCCGTCCATTCAAGCTCCATCGACTTGTCCAAGTGCAAAAGATAGCTCTGCCACGGAACCCAAGGCGGAGAACTGAGCACACAAAATCGAGTCAAATGTGAGACCTTGTCTCGCACCGCAGACTTCTTATCTGAATTCTGGGCTGTTTTTTTACCGGACCCTCCATATCGAATCACGTCGACGGAATGCTCCAAACCTTTCGCTGCTAATTGGAAATAAACAGACTCCGTATTTATGTGGATCGCAACCTCGCGAAGCTTACGGGCCGATCGAAACTCTCGCCGCACTTTTTCTGGCAAATGAGTCAGGTGTAGCTCGCCGATCAGAATATAGATCAACGCATTCGGCGAATTGATCATCGTTTTTTTAATGAGCTTTGCCGTCATTTGATCTTGCCGATCAAGACCACCCGCCCCTGCCGTTAGGTCCGCCGGAAGGCCAAGCGCCTGAATTCTCCAACCTCTTCGACGCGCCAGTTCAATCAACGACTTATAATTCTCAAATGGGAAGCCCCATTGCTCATCCCACTTCACGCGCTTCTTTAACTTTTCTAGATCCAGCCGACCGGCCAGAAATAGATCAATAGACTTCTGAGTTCGGAAATCAAAACACTCCAAGGCCAAGACCACGGGCCGCTCCGGCGCTAGATGTCGCAAGATTTTAAAATGAGTTCTTTGCGCTGGACCATGCGCGTGAAAATCGCCGCCATAAACGAGATCCGCGGATTCCACTTCCGCCATGACTTCAGATTTTGATGAAATCCGAAATTTTCCCCTCGCCAACTTTTTTGCTTCAGTTTCATAGGACACAAGTTCATCAGGGAGTTTCCCTAAGCGATGCCGCACATCTTCTTTCACTGATTTCAACAGCGCACGACGCGCCTTCAACCATTCTCGATCCATACTGTTTATTGTGAAGATTGAAAGCCTTGCCATCAACCATTGAATCCGGTCTTATGAGGTCCTGAAGAGAGAGGGAGTGCTCAACATGCCCAAAACAACATCAATCAATCGGAACACGAAATCTTTGAAGTTGGTCGCCGCAGGAGCCGCTGTTTTGGCGGTCGCGGTCCATGGTTACCTTCTTAAGAGCCATTACGATCTCCGCTACGGCGAAGTCACAGGACAGTTGCTTTGCGATATTTCTGCTAAGTTTTCCTGCTCAGCAGCAAGCGCAAGCTCCTGGTCCGAACTTCTCGGTGTCCCGATGGCACTTTGGGGAATGCTGGCCAATCTTGCGTACCTGGCCTTTGCAGGCTGGGACCTTGTGGCTGAAGAAAATGAACAACCAGGCAACCGCACCTCGCTGTTCGCAGTATCTGGCGCGTTGGTTTTAGCTAGCGTCGTGATGGCGTTTGTGTCGATCGCGTTTCTCGACACGATTTGTCCATTCTGTTTCGTTACCTACGGCCTTTCGATTGTGACAGGTATCAGCGCCTACCTTGGATACAAAGACGGCTGGGTACCGAAATTT
>JAXMMN010000286.1:0-5113 GCA_034366485.1 Bdellovibrionales bacterium | reverse complement strand
ATGCTTACCAAGTTTCTCCGCTCTGGCCGTTCCGTCAGAACACGGCGCTCAACACAGGCGATATCGCCTTGATCAAGTTTTCGGGCGGTCTGCCTGCGGGCTACAAAGCAATCAAGTTCCTAACGGATGCATCTAAATTGTCGGATGGAATGACTGTTACACTGGCGGGCTTCGGCGCCTCAGACGTTGTTCAAGTTCGAGATCCGCGTTCAGGCGCACTATCAAGCGATCACCAGGGCTCGGGAAAATTGCGTTACGTTGACACAACGATTTCTGCAGCTGCATTTACGAAAAGCGAATTCGTCACAGATTCAAAGCAAGGTCGCGGCGCATGCCACGGCGATTCGGGCGGACCAGCTTTCGTAACTATTGATGGAGAAATGGTCGTAACCGGCGTGACAAGCCGAAGCGTCGACGATCCAGGTGACACGTGTGCAGTTGGCGCAGCGTACACAAGCATTCCGTTCTACGCGAAGTGGATTGTTCAAACTTCAAATCAGTTGAACTCGATGACATTGGCGGATCGCTCGGCGCGATCGACAACTGTCGCTCACCGTTAATTTAAATTCTGCCTGCGGGACAAGGGGTCTACCGCACGAAGGGCGCTCTGAGGGGGGCGCCCTTCTTCTTTTTCTACTGTCCAAAGTTTTGACGATCGGGGTGGTTTTGGGGTGTTTCTTAAGTGCTGAAACACATGCACGGCCGCTTTCTTTACAGATCCTCGGCGAAGCCTTAAAAATGTAAACGCTCAGCTCATTCTGATTTAATTTTTCCGATTTAATTTTTTAAGGAGTTCCCGTAATGAAAAATCTAATTCTCGCCCTCGCTGCAATTTGCGCGACGTCCGCCGCCGCAATTTCAGTTGGTGCTGGCGAAGCTCAAATGACGACCTACAATCTTGATTCGATCTATTACAACCGCGCCTACAGCTCCACACCAGACCCAAAGTGCGAGTGCGATTTGGACAACACCAAGCTTGAATGCCCGGAGACTTTCCAATCATCCGTGGACCAAGGCGAAGTTTGCTACGACGAATATGACGTTCCTGGTGACTGGACCTACGCGCAAATCTTTAAACGCCAATAATTTAAACTAAGGGCTGAGGAATCAGCCCTTTTTCTTTTCGCCACGTCTCGGACAAGAGCTTCGATTGATATCGACTTCCGTGATCACACAAAATCGTCACGATCGTCTTTCCTTCCCCCTGATGGCGCTTCGCCAACTGGAATGCCGAAACCAAATTGAGCGCAGCTGAAGTCCCCAAAAACAATCCATCTTGGCGCGCAATGTGGAAAAGCATGTTGATCATCGACTGATCGTCAATTCGAACGGCCTCGTCGACTTCTGCGAGGGCGAAGTTGGCAGTGACTCGCATAATTCCAATTCCTTCGGTGACACTCGACCCCGTCGTTTCCATTTTTCCATCGCGAAGCTGGCAATAAAGGCCTGATCCATGGGGATCTGCCAAAACCACCTTCACCTCACGGCCAACGGCTTTTGCGTTTCGCTTTAGAGCACGACTGACTCCTGCGATTGTTCCTCCGGTGCCGACAGCGCAAGTGAAGTAATCAACTTCACCATTTGTCTGGCTCCAGATTTCTTCCCCAGTACCGGTCTCATGGGCCATGCAGTTGGCGGTGTTTTCAAATTGGTTCACCCAAAAAGCACCGGGTGTTTCTTCAGCGATTTTTTTTGCACGATGATAAAAGTGCTCTGGATTTGCAAACGGAACCGGCTTCACGGCGCGAACCTCGGCGCCGAGCGCCTCTAGCATCGCCATTTTCTCCTGCGCCTGATTGTCTGGCATAGAGATGATGCAACGGTATCCACGAGAAGCTGCAAAGGTCGCAAGCCCAATGCCGGTGTTGCCCGCAGTCCCCTCGACCAAAACACCACCGGGCTTTAAGGCGCCAGATTTTTCGGCTGCGGCGATCATCGACTTTGCCGCGCGGTCTTTAACACTTCCACCAGGATTCATGAATTCGCATTTCGCCAAAATTCGACAGCCTGTTTTCTGCGACAGCGACTTGATTTCAACAAGCGGCGTATTTCCCACTAGATCCCATGTCGACATCGCAGATTTCATTCCCTGCCTCCTGATTTTTCGGACTCATTTAAAGTTCTACCATGTTCCATGGTGGAATCCAGCGCGCATGAAGCTCCTTGAATTCGGCTTTCATGTTGGAGATCGATGTTTCTTTGTACTTTTCCTGAAACCATTCTGTTTGAAAGGCCCCGTGCTTGAAGACAGAGTTCAAAAACTTCTTTCGATAGTGCGAATACACCAGCCGGGGAACATGTTCGTACTCGAGCCGAACATTTTGTGCGTACTCATTGTAGTGAATAGTGGGTCGCCCAAGGATCGCCATGTCGATATCCAAAAAATAGGCGAGGGCTGATGTCTTATCGTTTACTGGATGGCGATGGTTCGATAGCTCGATCATATGGGAAACGGATGCTACATGGGTCTGATCACTCACAACACTGGAAGCGAGTTTCGAAATAAAGTACTTCGCACTATCATGTTCATTGGATTTCGAACGAGGGTCATAAATGACATCGTGAAACCAAATCGCTAGCTCAATCTCTCGTCGACTTCCCAGGCGATTGGTCGCCTGGGGCCCAGAAGTCTCAAAAAGGTTTTCGGGAATCTGATCAAGCTCCCATAGACAATGCTTAATGTGAGCAAGTCCGTGGTAGTGTCGATGTGGTTCACGATACTTTTGAATGACCTCTTCTGCGATTTTCAACCTTAATCCCGAATCACTTGGCCCCAGGCCACAGCTTGAATTTGCTGAGGCGAGCAAATCCGTTAAACGTTTTGTTAAAACGTCTGCGGTAGTTTCTCCGATCCCGCGCGGACCTAGCCTGCTCCACAAAATAAATCGACGGTTTTCGGTGCACGTGCTGGCACGAATGGATTTTTCAAAATCAAAATCTGGAAACTTCGCAAACCAAAGGAATATTTCGTCTGATTCGAGCATTCCGACTTGCCACGCCCGATCGCCAGCAAAAATCAGATAAAACAAATCGTCCGCAATCGGACCTTGATTGGTTGAAAGCGCAATAATTTCGTCGATTTCTTCGGGACCAAGTTCGAGGTACGGTTTGTCCGTTGAAGCGTCCATCATTCAAACAGCTGATCGAAACTCTGGCCCAAGTTCAACGCGAGCAGCGGACGATCTGCCGCGCCGCATTTCAAAAAATGCACCGAAAAAATCCAGGCAAAAAATAAGGAGGTACCTTTCGGTACCCCCTTAAAACGTCGACTGGGGTTTTGCGATAAGCCGGGTTCTGTCTTCTGTTGTGGATTCGACACCACAATCAGGAGGTGATCATTCCTCTGGGATCTTCGTTACCGAAGACCTCTAGCGAACTTACCCGAGAGCCATGTGCGGGTCGCACTTAACGCTCTCCTATTTGTTCTTGCTCCACGCAGAGTTTGGCTATTTTCACTCCGGCAGCTCCCCTAAGGTTTCCCGTTCCCAACCTTAAGCTCAATGCCCCGGACATTTTCTCTGTTCCACTGTTCCTCACCTTGCGGTGGGGGGTCGTTAACCCCTGCGTTACCCAATGGAGCCCGGACTTTCCTCAGCGAACTTTCTTTTTGATAAAACTCTAATAACCTAAGTCATTCGATTTTCGTCTCAAGACAGAACGCCGCGATCGCCTGCAAAACCGCCGGTAGTATAACACAGTCTCAATTTGACGCAATGTGTATGATTGGTTGGAATTCCCGGAGAGGCCTGCCGATAAAGCCTTTAGGGGGCATTTATGCAAACTCAAAGACAATCTCAAAGACCCACTTCTGCCAAAGCGATCGCTGTTCGCGATTACACGGCCCGCAAGGTGACCCTCGTCATAGCCCTCGCGCTTCTGAGCTACATCGCAATGTTGCCTATTTTACATCGCCTGAGCGAATAGCTGACGGCGGGTTTCGATGAACCCCTAAAACTCCCAAAAAAGATCCCAAGGCGTACGTAAAGTGGCTACCGGCTGCAATGCCAACGGCCCGAAGCGCGGTCGTGAATGGCTTCCCTAGGCGCGAGGCCGACATCATCACGGACGTTGGAATCAGCGCCACGTAGACCATTAAAATCAAAACCAAAACATCTGGGCGCTCCAAGACAAAAGTGCGGAAAATTGAAAATAGGAGAACGGCCATTGCGAGCGGTGGAATCAGCTTCAACGATCGCGTGTGATCGGAGTGATCGCGCATCACTTCGATCTGTCCCCAGCCATAGCGGTACATTCTCGCAAACCAAGGCCCTTCGCTATCATCTTGTCGATGAGTCACAGCGGGCTCGGCCAGCAAAATGAAGCGACCTCTGGCCTTCAAACGATAGCTAAATTCTAGATCCTCACAAACCATCGTATAGCGAATGCGATATCCACCAGCCGCAAGAGCCGATGCGCGATGATACAAGACCGCGCACGACGAAAGATGATTGACCTCCTCTGGAGCTTCAACCTGAAGCGCTTGGGCAGCACCCAGAAGCGCCAAACGAGAAGAAAAAAAACACAGCAGCGCATCGTTGAATGCGGACTCGTTCGCGGGAGGGCGATTAACGGAGGCAATCGCAACAATTGGACGTTCCGACGGCGGGTTCGCTGTCGCCGCCTTACAAAGCACCTGTAACCAGTTGGATGGAAGCTCGATGTCTGAGTCTACAAATGCACAAAAATCAGCGCCCTCGCTGAGCTCGCGTAAAAACAAATCACGCGCCGCTGCGATTTCGCGATTTTCCCTGCGCACAATTCGCGCTTGAAAGGTCGTTGCGAGATCCCTCAACCAAACCTGCGTGGACGTCGATTCATTTCCGTTATCAACAATCGTCAGGGTATACGCAGGTGCGCCCGTCTGAGCGCGAATGGAAACGAGTGTCCGCTGAAGCAGGTCACGATGGCGAGGACTAGGAATGTAAGCCAAAACTCCAATGGCGATCACAACCGAATGATAGGATGACAGGAAGCAGGTTGCCAGAGGAAAGCGCCTAAGAATAATGTCATCGCATGTCCGAGTGGATGCTTTGGAGTCGCTTCGGTGGCTCGATTCAACTGGGGTCGGCCCCGCCTCCCCGACTCTATCTCATTCCTCTCAGCGCCTCGATTG
>JAXMMN010000285.1:0-1204 GCA_034366485.1 Bdellovibrionales bacterium | reverse complement strand
GCGCAGGAAGTTCACCAGCTCGATAGCGGGCGACTCATGGTTCAGGGCGGGGTGTCGGTATGAAGCTGATCTTTGACTTCAACATCGTGAAAATCGCTTGGCGAAATCTCTTTCGCAATCGTCGAAGAACGGCTGCTAGTCTTTTGACGGTGGCATTTGGTGCTGCAGGAATTTTAATTTTTCAGGGCTTCAACGAGGGAATTTTCAGTTCTTACCGTGAGAACACCATTCGTGTTCGCTACGGCCACGGCGAAGTTTTCCCAAAAGGCTATCGAGAGAAAAAGTCCGAAGAGCCGTGGCGTGATTGGTTCGAAAATGGCGACCAAATTGAAGCGACGCTCGCTAAAATCCCAGGCGTCGTGACAGTGTTTCCGCGCGTCACTTTTTATGCCTTCATGACCAAAGGCGGAGTCACGCTTGCGGGCCGCGGTGAGGGTGTCCTCGCAGAGCGAGAGGCGAAGTTCTTTTCCTCATTGAACTTCGTTGAAGGAACGGATCTCGACAAAGCGCCTGACCCATTGAGCGCGATCATTTTAGGTAAAGGTCTTGCAGCATCGCTGAACGCAAAGCCTGGTGACGTGATCACTGTGCTTGGGCAAACAGTGAACGGGCAGATGAACGGACTTGAATTGACGGTGAGCGGGATTTTTCACACAGGTTCGAACGAGTTTGACAGCACTTTTTTCCGCACTCAGCTTGCTTCTGCGCAATCGCTACTCGACACGAATCGAATTGAAAAATTCAGTCTCGAAACGACGGGGATCGATGCGTGGCCCTCTGTCGATCAGCAAGTGGAAGCGGCCATTCCTACCAGCGAAGCGAGGTCATTTGATGATCTCGACGCCATTTACTACGGTAATGCGGTCAACTTTTTGAATTCGCAATTTGCGTTTATTCGTATCATCATGCTGGTGATTGTTGCGCTTGGGATTTTCAATACGATCGCGACTGGTCTTATTGAACGAGCCGGCGAGGTCGGTGCCCTTCGTGCGAACGGTGAATCGCGAGTCCGATTGTTTTCCATCCTCTTGTTTGAAAGTGCATTTCTTGGCCTTCTTGGAGGGGGGCTTGGAATCTTCCTCGCGATAGCGATTCAGTACACGGTTCTGGCAAAAGGTGTGTTGATGCCGCCAGGGCCTGGGATCACGCGAACTTTTTTGATTTTTCTCGAAATTTTGCCATCGCACTACATCCAGGCACTTGT
>JAXMMN010000284.1:0-1709 GCA_034366485.1 Bdellovibrionales bacterium | reverse complement strand
TTTTTAGGCTAACGATTTTTATGCGTACGATTTATTCGAACGTATTAGGTGACGAAAGGAAATTTGGATCATGCAAAGCCAGAAGATCCGCATTCGACTGAAGGCATTTGATCACAAGCTTCTCGATCAATCGACTCGAGAAATTGTGGAAACGGCTCGACGCACAGGTGCGCGAGTTGCGGGACCAATCCCGTTGCCAACACGAATTAATCGCTACACAGTTCTCCGCTCGCCACACGTTGATAAAAAATCGCGCGAGCAATTCGAAGTACGCACTCACAAGCGCATGCTCGATATTCTAGAGCCGACTCAACAGACAGTTGATCAGTTGATGAAGCTCGATCTCTCGGCCGGTGTGGACGTAGAGATCAAATTGTCGCAAACGTAATTTCAGGTTTTTTGGATCTTACAACTCGATTGAGGAGTAGTTGAAATGACAGATTCCGGTGAACAGCAAGTAACCGCTGATGCAGGGACGGCAGAACAATCTGCGGCGTCTTCTGGCATTAAGTTGCGTGGGCTGTTTCTTAAAAAGGTAGGCATGACGTCGGTGTACGGCGATGCCGGAGAGATGATTCCAGTGACGGTTCTGAAAATGGAACCTTGGGTTGTTACGCAACTCAAAACTACTGAAAAGGATGGCTACCAGGCTGTTCAAATCGCTAGTGGTCCTAAAAAAGCGGTTCGCACTTCGAATGCGGAACGTGGTCATCTTAAAAAAGCAGGCTTCGAAAACGGTGCACAATACATTCGTGAAATCCGTCAAGAACTTGCTGGTGATATGAAGGTTGGAAGTCAGGTTACGATCGACACTTTCGCTAAGGGCGATGTTGTGAAAGTAACTTCGACGTCTAAAGGTAAGGGCTTTGCTGGTTCAGTTCGTCGCTACGGTTTTGCCGGCGGCCCTGCATCGCACGGTTCGAAGTTCCACCGTCAGCCTGGTTCAAGCGGTAACCGCACATGGCCAGGACGAGTAATGCCAGGGAAGCGATTCCCAGGTCATTTGGGTGCGGACACAGTGACTGTTAACAATGTGAAAGTGGTTGATGTTCTCCACGACGAAAACGTGATCCTCGTTAAGGGTCCTGTTCCGGGAGCTCGCAATTCACTTGTGAAGCTTGTGAAGGAGTAAGCCATGGCAACACTTGCGGTTTACAACTGGGATAAGAAAAAAGTCGGTGATGTTGAACTTCCGGAGTCGGTTTTTGGTCAACCGGTTCGCAAAGATGTTCTTAACACAGTTGTTCGATGGCAGCTTGCATGCCGCCGTCAGGGCACAGCGATGACAAAAACTAAAGGCCTTGTTTCGGGTGGCGGTAAAAAGCCATTCAAGCAAAAGGGCACAGGTAACGCACGTCAAGGTTCGAGCCGATCTCCGCTCATGCCTGGCGGTGGTACTGCGTTTGGTCCAGAGCCACGTAGCTACGCGTACACTCTTCCAAAGAAAGTTCGTCAAGCGGGACTCCGCAGCGCTCTTTCTTTCCTCGCGAAGGAAGGTCGTCTTCATATCGTTGATGACATGGCTTCAACTGGAAAAACAAAAGAGTTGGCAGCGAACCTTGAAAAAATGGGTTTGAAGAAAGCGGTTCTCTTGGATTCATCTGCAAACGAGATGATGACACGCGCAACCCGCAACCTTCCTAAGTTCCGTTACTACGGCACTGAAGGTTTGAATGTTTATGACCTTTTAAAGTACGACAACGCAGTTC
>JAXMMN010000283.1:0-10578 GCA_034366485.1 Bdellovibrionales bacterium | reverse complement strand
GCAATCACTTCGCCGTCTGGCCACACTTCGCGAATAATTTCTTGAACGAGGTGCGACGTCGCTGGAGAAAATTCCGAAGGCTTCAAAAGAGCAACGTTGCCGGCAGAAATAGCGGCAATCAAAGGGCCCAAACTCAGCTGAAACGGATAGTTCCATGGCGCTAAAATTAAAACGGCGCCTTTCGGTTCATGAATAATCTTGGAACTTGCGGGCCATAATGCCACAGGGGTTTCGCAGCGCTCGTCCTGGGCCCAACCGCGAAACTCTTTAAGAGTGTGATTGAGCTCAGTCAGAATAAACCCATATTCATTCGCAAATGCTTCAAACTGCGGTTTTCCGAGATCACTTTGCAAGGCCGCGAGAACTTTTTCTTCTCTGATCTCGATCGACTTTTTAAGTCTCAAGAGCGACGACTCGCGCCAGCGCAACGAGGCCGACAATGAAAGTTCACGAAGCTTTTTTGCATGCTGCTGAAGGCCGAGAAAAATTGCAGGAAGATTCTGATCAGTTTTGTCTTCAATGTTCATTTGTGTCTCAGATTAGGACGAGTCTAGGAAGATGGCCACCGTCAATTTCACAAACACCCCGTAGGACCAAAAGTCAGTTCAGAAGGCCCGAAACACCCTTTCCAGACCTGACCCCAATGGTGTGAGACTTGCTTCCTTAAGTTTCACGTTCGTTAGATCGACTGATCTGGGGTCAACGGTGAATCTTTGTCGATAAAGTTTTAGGCAGTGTCTAAAACTCCGATAAAACACTGTTGAAATCAGTCGATAGAAGTTCTGTTCGTTTTAAAGGGGACTAAAAGACATGAGTCTTAATTTGAGACATTCTCGGCGCAATCCTCGTCGAACACGCGGACTTATTCTATGGATTGGTCTTGTACTTTCCATTTCTCCCCTTGGCTTTAACTGCCACTCACCCACTGATCAATCGGCCGCGGTCCTCAGCCAGCGCATGGACGACGAAGACCAAACCGTTCGCGCGATGGCCTCACTATCAAATTCGGTAGAAGAAGATGGCGCGCCCATTGGTGAACAGAAAGTCCGCCTCACTTCCGATGTCGTTGTAGGTGCGCAAAAGGCATCCGTCATGGGAATCAGCGGAAAGCTGAGTTCTCCCGACGACTCAATCGTACCCAAAGGCACGCAGCTGATGGCTCTCTACGACAATGATTGTCGCGGGAATAAGAATGCGGCCGTACGCTTTGAAGCTGTCGATCTTCGTCCGACAGAAGATCTTTCGCTGGCAAAGCTTGAAAGCGACGCAAACCAAGATCCTTGTCTACTTCGAATTGACGAAAACCAAGTTCGCCAATTCATCGCTCCGATCTCAGACGAAGGCGCCGCTTCATTTGCGAAAGCGTCTAGCGAGGCCGAACAGAACTTTGGTGCGCTTGCAACCGTGAATGATGCTCGCGTTACTGAAGCTCGTCATATCACTCACTCAAAGGCTCTCATCGCTTGGGACTGGTTCTATTCGGACGCAGCCATCACAACGACCAATCTTCCAACCGATGTAATCGTCGCCGTGGTAGACACTGGTGTTTTGCACACCCATCCCGATCTCATCGACAACCGCTTTCAAAACGCTGGCGGAAACAACGGTTTTGACTTCGTCAACAACGACAACGATCCAACGGATGACAATGGACACGGAACACATGTCGCTGGAATCGTCGGCGCACGCGCTAACAATGCCATCGGAGTTACCGGCGTCATGGGCACTCGCGTGAAAATCATGGGCGTGAAAGTTTTGGGGGCCGATGGTTCAGGAGCTCCTGCGGCGATCGTTAACGGAATTCGCTACGCAGCCGATCAAGGTGCACACGTTTTAAATCTCAGTCTCGGTGGACAGTTCACCAGCACGGCACTTCGCGATGCGGTGATCTACGCCGTCTCCCGCGGGACAGTGGTTGTTATCGCTGCCGGAAACAGCAATGCATTGATGGATGCCGGAACAAACTTCTTTGCTCCGTCTGGCTATGCGAAAGACATCCCAGGTTCGATTGCCGTCGGATCAGTCGATGCGGTCACTGGAGCTCGTTCGAGTTTCTCGAACTTCGGTCCCACCTATGTGTGGATCGGCGCACCTGGATCGAACGGAATTCTTTCGACCTACACTGCAAACTCATACACCGCCATTCAGGGTACCTCGATGGCATCGCCTGTTGTTGCCGGTGCGGCAGCCCTCTTGGTGGCCGCCCATCGCGCCCGGGGCATCACCTACACGCCGGCAGATATTCTCAATCTCCTGACCGACAGTGCTCGTCCAGTGACAGCGCTCAACACCGCGTTTCGCGGTGGTGCGACACTTGATATTGAGCGCGCAGCGAAGCTCTTCTTCAGTCGACATGTTATGGCCGGCAACGGCGCAGCGGAGGCCTTCTAATGAAGAACCGAAAGCGACCTTCAAAAGCCACCTTTGCCATTGCTGCCATTGCGATGATCCTTGGCTATCAAAACTGCGGCGAGTTTGCGGTTGATCCCTCGAAACTGACACAGTTTGCGTCTTTGGGATCTACCGGCAGCGCAGGCGCAGTTCTCACGCCACCAACCGATAAATACGATGCCTCTTGCCGCACGAACCCCGCTTATGACGCGTGTGTGATGCAGCAAAATCCCATCGCAAGAACCGGAACACAGCTGTCGGCGACACCGGCCACTCGACTGGAGCAACTTTCCACTGAAGCCCTCTACGGAGTGAAACTGACTTCGTTAAGTGGAAACGGGAAGCTAGAAAACTCGACTATATCGATTGATGCATTGAAATCAGCAGAAGTTACGACCACCGCCGCCAGCATGAAGGTCGCGCCTGGTGCCAGTGGCTCTTCTGCTTTCGAACAAGTGAACACGTACTACTGGATCAATCGGGCCGCGGAATATTTTGATTCGCGAAGCAACGGTGCGCTACCTGCCAAAGGTAAAAACATAAAAGTGATCGTCGACGACACGGTCACAGGTTTTGACTTTGCCAAGAACACGATTCGCTTAAAAACTTCAGACGCCGGCTCAGTTGCGTGGAGTGGCGATATCGCAATCCATCTTTTTGGTGTCGCGAATTTGATGCACGCCAACCCGGCTGGTTGGACGACTTTGTCAGCGACAAAGCACACGACCTGCAATGCCGTAGACAAAGGCTGCTGTGCTGCTGCGGTCGGATGCGCAAATGCAATTCGATTCGGGGTCGGAGAGTATTTCGCAGCGTCGATCTTCCCGGAGCGCACTCGAATCGGCGAAGCCTTGGTAAATACCGGAAACCCACAAATCATCTCGGGCGTTGCGCGCGATCTCGCATCGCTCACTTCTAACTCCGCAACTGCGACTTTCACGACAGCGACCGGCTTTGCTCAGTCACTTGGACTGATCTACGCGTCCATGTGGTGGGAGATCCGTAAATCTTCAGGCACGCAGGCGAATGAAATCGATCGCATCTTTCTCGAGCACTTGACGCTCTTAGACGGCAATGACGACTTTAGAACGGCGTTTGCAAAAGCCAAAACCGTTGATGCCCGCCTCTTTGGCGGCCGCCACTCAAGCAAATTCGACACGCAGTCAGCCGCTCGCGGTATATAAATATTACCGCGATTTTTCGCGTGCCCCCGGACTAAAAAACCAGTAATCCCCTATCTTAAGAGAAGGTTCCGATTTGGAACCATCTCTTTTGATGCGTCGTCTTGAGGGGGAAGAACATCATGCAAATTCTAGTAGAAACGTATGTGAACCGAAGTCTCGTGGTCGGCCTTGCTGCAACAGTCGCTCTGTCGTTTACGGCCTGTGGTGGTGGTGGCGGCGGTGATTCTCAAGGAAACGTCATTCCAAAAGCTGACTTTTCTGCCTGCGATCAAAATCCCACAGTGGGATCTTCGGCAATCATTGGGAACGCATCGAAAACAGATTTCGTCGCATCGAATTTTTTTGGCAAACCCTACGACCGCTTTGACCTCGAAGCCGTCTTAGACGCTTCGGTTGTAGCAACCACAGAGTATGTGAAGTCACTCGGAATCAACTTGATGAAAGTCACTGTTGGCAGCCCAGCGGGAAAGTGCCCAAACTACTTCAGTCTTCCAAATGCCAACGAACCACTTGAGAAAGTTTGGAACGAGGCTTCAAGCGGGACGAACGGGAACGCCAGCCTCCAAGGTTTGTTCCTCGAATTCTGTGGCGCAGGGACAGGTGTCGGCTGCCGAGAGCGACAAATGGTCAATCCAACAATCTTGGTCAATCATGTTAGCGACCGCTGGACGCTTGTGCATGAAATGATGCACTACAATTTCAATCAAGGTCGAAAAGCCGCTCAAGATATTCCTACCAACGCGATGCTCGACAAAATGACTAAGTATCATTCGGCTCAATTCAAAAAGTTTCTCAATGACTTTGAAGCGCTTCCAAACCGTGGCGATCTGGCCAACGCCGTCAAAGAACTCGAGCAGCTGGTGAAGATCAGCCATCACTTGATGTTCCGTAAGGCACTTGAAGAGATCGCGATCGAAGGCATGCTGATCGACCTTTGGGCCAAAGACGAATTCAAAAATTCGGGCGCTCGCACACCATCAACTTGGTATATGGAATTTTCTCGCGGACAAGCCATGCAGCAAGCCGGGGAATTCGATGGCTTCATTTCACCGCTTCAAACTGCCGCAGAACAGAACTTCTGGCCAGAAATCGTGGCGGACGTGAAAGCCGTTAAAGAATTGATCGACATGCCCAAGAACGAATCTCTTCGCATGATCAAAGAGGCGAAGACGAAAATCGCAATCAAAACCGGCCGCGGGTCACAGGAATCGCCAGAGAGCCCACCTGGAGAAATGGAACCTGGAACGGGTGAAACAGCTCCCGTCGAGATCCCTTCCGTCAGCGCGCGCGCACCACACAGCTCTGTCGAAATGGATTTCAGCGTCGAACACGCCCACAATCACCTCGATCAATTGGATCGCGAACAGCGCGAAAAGAAATTCATCGAAGTCCTTCGCGAGCTAAAGCGCGAACTTCAAAATTGAATCGGCTCCAAACTTCCGGCTTTTGAACTGTCAAAAAAATCACAAGCCGTGACGATCCGACGACAATCTCCGAACAAAATTTCGACATAATCTCAAATTGAGACGGCTTCATTAAGAGGCCGTCGCAATTGATCTTTTGGGCATCCCGCGTGCGATTCTAAGTGCGTACCAGGAACACTGCTTAAAGGGGAATCAAATGTCGAAGCTCAACTGCCCACTCCTGAAATCAAAAGCCGCAACTAAATCTAAAGGGCAGATTCAGGTAGCAACACTTCTCGGCATTGCATTCGGCCTCACGTTTGGCCTCGGAGTATCACTTACAATGGAATCTTCCGTGATCGCGTCACTTGCTCACAAAGAGACTGAGCTCGTTGCGATCCATGCAATTGCCGACGCTATTCAGGCGGAAAAAACGGCGGCCTCGGTCGCAATTGCCGACGAGCCGACCAGCGGAAGCGTGGCTGCACTTTAAGGGCTAAATTTTAACGAGCAAAAACAATCCCAACAAACGGAGTAAGTTTCGTTGATGCGATTTGTGCGCCGCCTAGGTCAGGAATCGATTCCGAGTTTAAAGACCCGTACCTCAAGTACGCTCTTAAGCCGAGTCCTGCCCGGCGGTCTATTGGCACCAAGACATCAACACCGAGCTCCCCGTAGAAGCCCCAAACACCTGATCGACTTCCTTGCCAAAGTACCGTGATATCGTGCGAGCCACGATTATTAGGGTCCGATGCCGCCAACCAGCCGAGCGTGTATCCTGCGCCGATAAATGGCTGCACATATCTGAAAGGCAAATGAACTCGGATACCCCCGTCTAAACTTGGCATGTAGGTCTCGATTCGACGACCTTCCAACTGAATCTCTTGATCAATCGCCACTGATAAACCGAAGTGCAAAAAAAGTAAGTCCATTTCGAACTTACCCGTCGTTGGATCCAATGATTCCACTGGGGAATGCATGATGCGATCACGGCGAACATCAAACACAAACGACTGGCGCGCGAAATAAAGGTCTTTAGTAAAAGTGGACTTTTGCTCGGAATCTTTTCCGCGCGGGCTAGTGCCAGTCGACGGCTTCACCCGCGCTTTTGGCGGAGGCTTTGTTTCGTCAACTGACTCCTCTTGGGCGTTGAGAACAGAGGAACAAAAAAATAAACACGCGAAGAGAAGTGGTTTTTTTAACATCTGTTTTCTACACTAATAATCCAGGGACATTTACGCCGCGCTGTTTTGCGATCTCTCTTGCGTCCTCGTAACCGGCGTCCACGTGACGGAAGACTCCCATCGCTGGGTCCGCAGTTAAAACGCGCTTCAAACGGGCCGCGGCCTTTTCAGTGCCATCGGCGACAATCACTTGTCCTGCGTGAAGTGAATAACCCATTCCAACGCCCCCGCCGTGATGGAAGCTGACCCAGGTCGCACCGCACGCAGTGTTGACGAGCGCATTTAAGATCGGCCAATCGGCAATCATGTCAGAACCATCTTTCATGGCCTCGGTTTCTCGATTGGGCGACGCCACCGATCCACAATCCAAATGGTCGCGACCTATGACGATGGGGGCTTTCACTTTTCCAGTGCGTACGAGTTCATTGATCGCTAAGCCCGCACGGTCGCGTTCTCCGTACTCAAGCCAGCAAATGCGCGCCGGTAAGCCCTGAAACGCAATACGCTCTTGCGCCATGTCTAGCCAGCGATGCAACGATTTTTTACCTGGGAACAGTTCGCGAAGAGTGTCGTCGCAGACTTTGATATCTTGCGGATCGCCGCTAAGAGCGACAAACCGAAACGGGCCAGAGCCTTTGCAAAACAACGGACGAATGTATTCCGGTACAAAACCAGGAATCTTAAAGGCATCCTTCGTACCACCTTCGACGGCGCGGGCACGAATGTTGTTTCCGTAATCGAAAGTGATCGCACCTTTGGCCTGCATCGCTAGCATTCCTGCAACATGTTTCGCCATCGACTTGATCGACAGAGCTTCGTAACGCTTGGGGTCTGCTTTCCTTAAGACTGCTGCATCTTCAAGGGAAAAGCCCTCTGGAATATAACCATTCAATGGGTCGTGAGCACTAGTTTGGTCTGTTAAAACATCCGGCTGAAACCCACGCTTTGCAAGTTCATGAATGACTGCGGCCATATTGCCGTGAAGTGCTACGGATTTCGCGATTCCCTTTTCTTTGTACTCGTTGATTCGGCGAATAGCATCGTCGAGATCGGTCGCCACTTCGTCGACATACTTTGTTCGCAATCGAAAGTCGATTCTGGTTTTGTCCACGTCGACCGCCAGACATGCGGCACCTGCAAAAACAGCCGCCAAGGGTTGCGCCCCACCCATACCACCCAAGCCTGCCGTCAAAACACTGGTCCCCCTCAGCGGAGTTTCGTCAGAGTAATACTTCGATTTTGAAAAATGCTGACGACCGCATTCAGCAAATGTTTCGTAGGTTCCTTGAACAATACCTTGTGTGCCAATGTAGATCCAAGAGCCCGCCGTCATTTGGCCGTACATCATCAGGCCTTTTTTGTCGAGTTCGTGAAACACATCCCAAGTCGCCCAATTGCCGACGAGGTTTGAATTCGCAAGCAAAACACGCGGCGCATCTTCATGTGTTTTTACGATGCCAACGGGCTTTCCACTTTGCACTAAAAGTGTTTCGTCGTTTTCCAAAGTTGTCAGCGCTTTCAAGATGCTATCAAAGGCTGGCCAATTCCGAGCGGCCTTGCCAATTCCGCCGTACACGACGAGATCCATGGGGCGTTCGGCGACATCCGGATCGAGGTTATTTTGAATCATTCGGTACGCAGCTTCCTGTAGCCACCCTTTGCAGTGAAGCTTCGTTCCTTGTGGTGCGCGTACTTCGCGTGGTCCTTTTGCCGTCGTCATAAAATCCCCCTGGCTCCATCGGAAATTACTGGATCTTTCTGCCAAATCAATTGCCTCAAGCAACCTTAACTAGACTTCGCAGCCGTGCATCATAGATTCTGCCGCTGTGCAGACGCCCACCGCTCTTGACCGCAAAGGTATCATCTCCGCAGTTCTTGCTTATTCCGCCTGGGGATTCTTCCCCCTATATTGGCATTTGATAAAGCGAGTTTCGGCACTCGAGACCATGAGTCATCGAGTGATTTGGTCCTTGATTTTTTATGCTGCCGTCGCTGGCGCACAAGGGCAACTGCGACAGTTTGGTTCAGTTTTCCGTAATCCCACGGTTCGACGAAAGTTATCGATCGGCGCCGTCTTTATCGCCTTCAATTGGCTGCTTTATGTCTGGGCCGTGACCCACGGTCACGTCATGGAAACCAGTCTCGGCTACTTCATCATACCCCTTATCAACGTCGCCATTGGCGCCCTCGTCTTTAAAGAGCGACTTGCACCGCTTCAGAAGCTCTCCCTCCTTTTCGCCGTGATTGGAGTGGCGTGGCTGACCATCGATTACGGCCGACCGCCCTGGATCGCGCTCGGACTTGCTGTCACTTTTGCTAGCTATGGGTACATTAAAAAAACCGTGGCCGGAGACGCCACAATCCTATCGATGGTAGAGACTTCTGTACTTGTTCCTTTTGCCCTGTTCGGTGCTGTGGCGATTCGGCTAAGTGCGAGCACGCCTCTGGCGGAAATCGACAAGATCGATGCCGCCCAAACCAGCATGGCCAGCGATTTGCCAAGCGTACTTTTCCAATGGTTTGCACCGCTTAATGCCGCACTTTCTACTTCTCCAGCAAGTTTAACCACGGCCGAATGGGCCCTGATGATCGGTGGCGGAGCCATTACCGGCATTCCACTTCTTTTGTTTGGAATCGCAGCCCAGCGCCTGCCGCTTTCGATCTTGGGCTTCTTTCAATACCTCTCACCGAGCTTCCAGTTTCTCGCAGCAATCTACTTTTTCAACGAGCCGCTTGAAAGTTCGCGGCTGGCTGGTTTTGCAAGTATTTGGGTCGCCCTCGCGATTTTCCTCTACCACCTCCGAAGCACCCCCACTCACCGCGCCTGAAAGAACGACGCTTTGGGGCACTGATCTTCGAAGTTTCTACATATCCGCTCGGCCATCGACGCAATCCGGGACGCTCATCGCCATACCGATGGCGCCTGACCGAACTTCCCTAGCAAGCAAGGCTGGCGACGAGATTGCTCCGCATAGTGGCACATGACGCTTGATCGATGGCTCACCCGAACTATTTTGGTCTGTTGTTTTTCGATTTTGGTCCTCGGACTCTTGATCGGCGATCGTGGTTTCGCACAAAGCAAACAGGGGCTAGATCCGCAATCAAAGTACCACCGTGGAATGCGCCTCGCTGATCAAGTTTTGAAAAATGAAGCACTCGTTGTTTCGGATGCGCGCGCGGAACATCGGACGCAAATTTACTCTCACGGTGCTCCCACCGAGCACAGCGTTCTCGTGCTGCATGGTCTTCATGCTTCGCCTCATTTCATGAGCGGCATCAGTCGCACACTTTTCGCTAGCGGCGCCAACGTGATCTCTGTGCGCCTGCCCGGACATTTCGAAGATGTACAAAAGAGAATTGCGCGAGTGGACTTTCTCGAGTGGGTGGATGCTGCCAATAAAGGCTTTCGAATCGCGAAAATGCTAGGGACCAAGGTTTCAGTTCTAGGCTACAGTACCGGCGGAACTCTGGCCGCCAATCTTGCACTCACCAATCCCCGCGACATTCACGCCACGGTGTTAATTGCTCCAGCTTTGGCGGTTTCGAATCAAGTCGTATTGTCTTCGATCGCTCTCGGATGGACAGGTCTCACGTCCAATACCTTCTGCGGAGAAGATTTTCTCGAAGACTCTCGCACGTGTCGGTTCCTCAAGTGGATGGATGACCAAATCCAAGATACGACGAGCCACAAAATGACTTCTGCCCCAGGAGCCGGCTTTGAAGTTCAACAGCTGATCGATTGGATTCTAGTGAAAGAGCTCAACAAAGTTACGGGCGAACCAACCATGGAACCTTCTGACTATTACGAAAATATTCGATCGGTTTTCGGCTCCATTCAAACGCCCGTATTAATGATCAATTCCGATTCAGATACGGTCGTTCAACCTCGTCTCAACCGTGAGGTGTACCGCCGCATGCGCCAGCGAAAAGCGGAACTCTATTTTCAAGGTAGCGAAAACATTCGACACACGGTGCTCGCGAGCCCCGCCGACCAAGCTTTTCCTTGGGACAAAACCAATGGATTTAACAAGAAATTCGACCCGATGCTGGATGTGATTTTAAAGTTCATCTGGCAATAAACCTGTGATACTCGAAAATCATGAAACACATCATCGTCGGTACCGATCGCCCTGGGTCTAACTCTCGTAAAGTCGCCGAACTCATTCAAGAAATCTATCGGAAGAACCACAGTGAAGAGGTCGAGATCTTAGACCTCCAAGACATCGTTAAAGGGCTTCAATCGGGCCCACAATATGGGAATGTCACTGATTCCGTTTTAACTGTCGCCGCGAACAAAGTTGAAAAATCTGACGGCTTGATTGTCGTTGTACCAGAGTACAACGGGTCGATGCCTGGCGTACTGAAGTACTTTATCGATCATCTCAAGTACCCGGACGCTTTTGAAGCGCGTCCCGT
>JAXMMN010000282.1:0-1870 GCA_034366485.1 Bdellovibrionales bacterium | reverse complement strand
GGTCGCAGCGACCAGAGAAGTTCTAAAACAAGGTTTAAACAAGCTGTCTATCCAGGCTCCTGACTACATGTAGGTCTAAAGCCTAGTCATTTCTCAAAATGAGTCGGGACCTAAGGTTCGGGCCCGACTCAATTTTGCAGTCCATATTGCCGATAAAGGCAATGGAATGAAGCGTCTTTCACCAGCACTTTTTTCGTCCGTGATTCTTTTGATCTGCCTTGGGCTGATCAGTTTACGTGCGGCCGTTTCCAAGGATGACACAGAAGCGCAAGCACTGCGAACGCGATTGGCAATGGCAGAAAAGGAAACCGCGGAAGCGAGATTTCGTGAACGACTGGCTCTTGAAGAGAATCGCGAAACGCGCGAGGTCGTCGCGAAGCAGATTCCCGGTGTCCTAAAGGGCGTCCCAGTGGATTCTCGTTCCTATCAAATTCGGAATGTCGCCAGCGTCCTAAATTCAACGTCGAAGCACTTGAAAATTGAACGGGCCTCCAGCCTTCTTGAGCGTGCGAAAGAAGAATTTCGACTTCGAAATTTTGAGGAGTCCAACCTTCGTTTGGAAGCCTTGTTAAAATCCTACCCTGATTCATTGCATGGGCCTGAGGCGAGATTTCTTTTGGTTGAAGGATATTTCCAAGCAAAAGATTTTGAAGCTTGCATCGAGATCGTCGAGCAGATGATTCGGCTTTATCCCGAAAGTGAACTTACGGGTTTTGCACTTTTACGTTTAGGGAAGATCTACGAAGGTCGAGATCGAATAGAAGATGCGGCCGAAATTTACCGATCCGTCGTGTTCAATTTCACCCAGGCGGAACTTAAGCGACAAGCTGAAGTTTCGCTTAAGGCAGTCGAGCTATGAAGCGAAGGCCATTTCGAAAATTGGTTTTCGCGCTCGGTTTTTTTTTCGGGTTCAGTCTTGAAGTCCAGGTACAAGCGGCCGAACGGGTTCAGCTTCGTCCGATCGATTTAGCAATTGAACGCCAATCAAAAACGTCCTCAGCAGTCCTAGAAGAACCAGCTGGGTGTCTAACTCAAGAGGCCGGTGTTTGTGCAATTCGCGTGGGTCAGCGGCGTAAGCTAGCGATCGGTCAGATTGAAAATCGCGAGCTCGTGTTTGGTGATGGGGCAATTGCTATTCGGCTTAGCCCGGATCGATTTCGCCTCATCGAGGGATTCGTTCGTGTTCGCGGCGAAAATGCGACGACCGTCGAGATTACGTCACGCGCTTCGATTGTGGTTTCCGGCGAGGCGTTTATTGAAAGATATGGCGATTCGGTCACAGTCACAAATACCGGTGTGCGAAAGGTTGTGCTTCGTACTCTTGGGGAAGAAGACGGACTGATTGCCTCAGGGTTAGAGATTCATGTCGATCGCCCGGATGTTCGTACAGGAAAAACTGAGGCGGGTGCGCCGTTGCCGCTGGACCTCGAGCGGCAAGTCGTTCGAGAAGCGAAGTTGCATGAAGGATCTAAAGAGACTTTTCAATCGCGAGTCGAAATCCTTCTAGCATTACGCAAGCAGGCGGCCTTCAAGGCAGCGGAAATTCATGAGGAAATCGTCAATCGGAAACTTGCTTCGATTGAAGCATCTAGGCAGGAACGCATTCGAAATGAGAAAATTCGCGAAGCCAAAGATCGCGAACTTCGGGCGATGTTTCGCCGTAAAGTCCTAAACGTCGAGTAAGCGCAAGCCAGACCTTGGTCGAAAGACGGAATCATAATAGGGCAAGTCGTCTACCAATCGCGCTAAATTTGATATCCTAAAGGCGTATCTAAATGTGTCGAATTCTCATGGAGGAGAAGACATGTCTTCAGTTGGATCTGCTGACAAGCGTTCGCAGCAAGACGAAGCGCTTCGCCGCGCTCGCGAA
>JAXMMN010000281.1:0-4235 GCA_034366485.1 Bdellovibrionales bacterium | reverse complement strand
GAACGCCCTTGAATCTGGAACAGGCATTCCGTCGATTATCTCAAACGCCGAAAACATTTGCTCAGTTCGATGCCAGTGCAAAGGACGCTCTGACCAAGGCGAGTTCGAATCGTAAACCCAAATCGTTGCACCCGTCGGAGTAAAATCAATTTTCTTCGCCATGACCACGTGCTGATAATAGCGATCCGGCCGCAAGAGCAGCAACGGATGTCGGCCCGTTTGAAGCAAAGTTTGAATTTCAGAAATCAGCTTTGAATTCTCTGCGGGAGTTCTCTCGTTGGGGCCCTTTAGGTAGCGAATGTTTTCAAGCTGATGAAATCGAAGCGCCTGGTAATACTCTATGTCGGGCTTCAATCCGCGCTCAAGCGGGCGCCCAGACCAACCCGACTCGACAGTTCCTTTTTCCCATTTTGCCCATAGCGAATCTGTGTAATCAGGGACGAACCAAAAACGATTCAGCGGATAGGCCTTCCACTCATGTTCATCTTCATACATCTCACGAGAGCGGGCTTGATTAGAAAAATCCGAGAAGGCCGGCGCGCGACCAGGCTCGCGAAGATAAAAGTAGAGTCGTTGAAAGCGACTGAGCGACCAGCAGCCGGCCAGATCGTAAAGTCCATACCGAAAAGCCCAGTTTCGAACCGGTAAATGCTGACTCAAATCAAAAGCGTCTTTCCTCAAAGCCAAGGCGACAGTGTCGGAAGTTATTCTATTACAGCTTAGATTTTCCACTCTGTGATCCGTGATCACGTCGGCCGCCGCTTTGTTACCGCCAAAAAGCGCGACCGTGAATGAGACAAGAAGACCTGCCACCAAGTTTGTCACCGATCCCACCGCGCACCCCCTGTTAAGAATAGGGTCGGTTTAAACGGTGGCTGAGGTCAAAACCGGACTGGTTGGGGGTATCAAGTCTGGCCTTTCTCAATAGCCCTTAAGTCTGGGCTCATTTTTCTCGATAAGAGACACAACGAGGTGAATATGTCACAAGGCACACGCCAACTTTTCTTGATCGCGGCTGCGATCACTTACTCCACTCTCTCAGCAGACTACGCGCTCGGTTGCATGGGCGGCCAGGCCTCGTTCGCAAACGCCGTACTCCGCGCTGGACATGTCACTGTGGGCGATACAACAGTCCCCTTTCCCGTCGTCAATCCAGGAAACGCAAACAAGGTCCTTCCGGACCCCATCCAGCTTGTTGGATCGAAGACGCTAAAGGTTCACGTTCTCTATATCGAGACAACTGCAAAATATGAAATTGCATCTGTCATTTATAAAGTCGAGCAAGAGGGCTATCCGCCCACAACCGTGCGAGTGAAGTCGAATGTCTCAGCTAGCGGAGTGAGAACCAGAAGCCTGGCGCCCCAACCGGCTGACATCGAACGCGAGCCTCTGCCAACCGTTAACGACGTGTTTGATTGCGGCGGATCGGAACGCGCAAGATCAAGTGGCGGAGCGATCGGGCGCTAAGAACTACGTCGGACGTGCGGTCGCGAGACGATTTGCAAGAAGCTTTTTGACGAGCCCATCGTCATCTTCATCAAAAATATCGCCGATGATCTCTTCGAGGATATCTTCGATCGTGACAACGCCGATCAGTTGCGCGCCTTCAAACACAATGCCCATGTGTTTTTTGGATTCTTGAAGACGCCTCAACGTGCCAAGCAAGTCATCGCTATGCCGCACATTTACGGTTTCGCGTAAAATCGAATGCCAATCACTGTTGCCACCTGACGCATACGCGAGAAATTCTTTGGAGTGTAAAATTCCAATGACTTTGTTTTCGGAATCCAAGACCGGAATTCGGGTATGACCACACTTTACAACTTTGATGACGACTTCTTCGAAGGCCGCCGTTTTCGAAATCCAGTCAACATTTTTCCATGGAAGAAGAATGTCTTTGATTCGCTTTTTTTCGATCTGCGCAAGATTCAAAATGTACTGCCGATGCACATTTGATAGCTCGCTAAGATCGACTTGACTGCTATTTTCAGCGTCCGGAACTTCCTGAACAATGATCCTTGGGAAAAAGACTTTCATGACAAACTTCGTGGACTTCTCAAGAAGACTGACCACAGGCCCGAAGAGTGAAATTCCCAATTTCAAAACAAACGCACCAAAGTTTAAAACTTTGTTTGGGTACTTTAGGGCAATTGACTTGGGAACCAACTCGCCCAAGACCACACTCACATAAGTCAACGGGATCACGACACTTGCAATTGCAAATGCCTCTGCCCATTCTTCGCTGACGCCAAAAAAGGATTCAAAAAATGGCGAAAGTGATTCTTCCGCCCCAGCTCCGCTCACGGCCGCCGAAATGGCTCCCACAAGAGAGATTCCGATCTGAATGACCGACAATGCTTTCTCTGGGTTTTCGCGCATTTCCAAAAGTGACTTTGCCCGTGGATCTCCGCGCTTTGATCGTTGGCGGAGCTCCGGCTTTCCGACGGTGACAAAAGCCATTTCAACAGCAGCGAAGACCGCATTCAGCATCAGGCAAACAAGGACAACAATTACTTCCGTCATTTTCGATTTCGCCCAAACTCTATAAAACTTCGAGCCAAAGCACTGTCATCTGTCCATTGAAACTATCGGCAACGAAGTGAATCTTCGCACCTGCAGCGACAGCTTCAAGCATCTCTCGATTGGCCGCTTTAAAAACCATGGTCATTGGCGGCATATCGAGGTTCGGAATCTCTTCATGACGAATCGTTATTTTCAGCGCAGATAAATCAACCTTTCGCACTTCACCATTCACGACAGGATAACCGGCGGGAGCCGAAAATAGGTAAGCCGCGGCATATGGCTCCGCGTCGTGCCCTCCGAGAGAACTTTCGGCTCCAGCATTTAGGCCAAAAAACAGGGTAGAAATCGCGATCAACCAGCCACAAATCAAAGATCTTTTCATATGAGGGAACCTATCCCCTATCTGCCCATTATCGGCAAGCGTAATGCGTCTAACCCACCTGACGCGAATTGACAGATTTAGAAACTTCGTCGGACACTTAGCTCAATATGAAAAATCGCCTATTTAGTGTTTTAGTTAGTTCGCTACTTTTACTTGCATCAAGCTTTTCGAGTGCGCACGGGGAAGACAAGCCGGGGCCCAACGGCGGATACATTCGAATGCCAGGCGGCTTTCACACTGAAATTCTGGCAACCGCACCCAATCGGCTAAAAGTATATTTGCTCGACATCAACTGGAAAAACCCGGTCGTAAAAGACTCTTCAGTGGAAGTTGCCCATGCCACTGCATCGACTACAGCACCCTCGATCGAGTGCAAAGCGAAAAAGGATCATTTCGTTTGTGAACTTCCCAAGACTGTAAACCTCAAGGAAGTCGGTACACTCACTTTGAAGTCAACTCGGGCAAAACAAGCGGGAATCGCGGCCACCTATACGCTGCCTCTCAGCTATAAACCAGAGGCCGCCGTCCCACCGACCAAAGACGACCACCATCATCATTAAAACAATCTTTCGATGCCCTTGAATCGAAAGCAGCGCAGGCCCTTGGCGGGGCCCTCCTGCGGAGGGTCGCCAAGCCACAGCGACACAAGCAGCAAAAAGAAAATTTGCTGGCAATTAAGTCTACCGCTACCATGACCTATCTTTTATCGGGAGCGGCAGCTTGGTTTCGAATTCACGAGTATCTTGGACAGTGCATAAGTTCGGTGGCACTAGCTTAGCCACCTCAGATCGCTATCGAGCAGCCGCTGATATCGTCACAAAAAAGAACGCCATTTCATCAACATCCCGTGGCCCAACAGCCATTGTTGTTTCGGCAATGTCTAAGGTGACCGATGCATTGATCGAGCTCACCACTCTTGCGGCGAAACGAGATGAAACTTATCTCGTTAAACTCGATGCACTTCTGCTTAAACACAGCGAAACAGCGACCTCACTTTTATCCAATGGCGCCGCAACGGAGCTCTGTCGAATTTTTCGCAATGACTTTGAAAGTTTAAAGGAAATCCTTCGCGGCGTTTGGCATGTGCAAAGCGCATCGGAATCCGTTGTCGAATTTATCTCTGGGCACGGAGAAATTTGGTCGGCGCAGCTGCTAAATGCCCATCTGCTTGATCTCGGTGAAACATGTCGGTGGCTAGACGCCAGAAAAGCCTTGGTTGTCGAGCGTGGCGAAACTGCCGTAGTGGTGAACTGGGCAAATTCTCAATCAAAGCTCCAGTCCTTCCTGCAAGAGGCCCCCTCCGCATTTGTCGTAATTACTGGTTTCATTG
>JAXMMN010000280.1:0-1500 GCA_034366485.1 Bdellovibrionales bacterium | reverse complement strand
CTCGAGAAGACAGCGCGCGATTCCAATCTCCCGGCTCTCCAAGAGAGTTCAACCAAAATAGTTGAAATGGTGACTCGCATTTCAAAAACGATCCATGCACTTCGCGTGTACGCACGATCAGGCGATGCGGACCCCGTGGGCGCAGAAACAGTCCAATCGATCGTCGATTCAACGCTCGACATCTGCCACGAGCGTCTTCGTCTGTCCTCCATACGCCTCGACGTCACGGTCGACCCACCAGACACGGTGGTCTTAGCTCGCCCAGTTCAGGTGTCTCAGATTCTGATGAATTTGCTCAACAATGCACATGATGCACTGACTTCATTGCCGGACGAGTTTAACACTCCGGCGAATCGCTGGATTAAAATTTCGGCCTTCGAGACAGACACAGAGGTGCAAATCGCCGTCGAAAACGGTGGGCCACTGATACCGGCGGCGACAGCTCGTCGTCTATTCGAACCGTTTTTTACCACGAAGCCTGTTGGCGCCGGGACCGGAATCGGCCTGACTATTAGTCAACGTCTTGCAACCGCGAACAACGCTCGTATCGAGTTTGATGAGACTTCCTCAGTGACTCGATTCGTTTTGATTTTTCCTCGCGCCGATCTCGAGCTTGGCCACCCAGTCGCTCATTAAACTGACTAAGCTTTCTATGTTTTGAGAGTCAAAGGTCGCACTCGCAAGCTCATGCCTGCGACCCGCGTCCCAGTCGATCGTCATAGATTGCGGGTGACGAAAGCGCTTAGCGCGCTTTTCAATTTCGTCGACAGAAACGACTTCGTCTTTCTTGGTGTAAATCGTCAACACGGGAATTTTTAAGTTCTCAAGCGCAACGCCGCGTGCAGAAATTGTCACGAGAATAAGTTCGTGCAACGCCTCAGAACGATAGCTTGTGGTCCACCGGTTTGCGTGGAGTTCGTTTTCAGGAGCGAATGCCCGGTGGCTGCCAACCAAGACCCGCGCCAAGCTTCGGCCAAATTCGTTTCCCAAAATTTCTGCGCCAAACGCTGAAACTTTGTAGTTGGGCGAAAGCAAAATCAACGATTTCACCGGTTCGCTCAATAGCGGCGCCACATCCATGTACCTCAACACCAACGCAGCGCCGGTCGAAGTACCCATCAGAAGGACGTTGTCACCAATCGCCTTTCCAACTTCAACGGCCTCCGCAACATCTCTCACCCAGTCTTGCGCTTTCACGGTAGCAAATGACTCTCCATCGCTGAGTCCATGGGCCGACAATCTTGTCAGATACAAATTCGCCTCTAGCTTTTCGGCAAGATTCGAAATCGTCGGTTCGAGCTCCAATGGCCCGGCAGAGAATCCGTGTACATAGACAATCGACCACTTCTGTTTGCGATCGGGCGCCGTCGGTTTCGCCCATATCAAAGTCTTTTTATGGCGGTCGCGAATCGTTGCACCTTGAAGCGAGCTCGCTCCTTCAAGCTCAGCTTCCTCTCGCACGAGAAACTTTTCAAGACTTCGGAGATCCGTCAAATGAGC
>JAXMMN010000279.1:0-4839 GCA_034366485.1 Bdellovibrionales bacterium | reverse complement strand
ATTGACTGATCTCGGCACAGACGCTGCGTTGCTACCGCGCTTTGTGACAAGAGACTCAGCCCTTTTGCAAAACGTTTTGACGGAAAAAGCGTTAGAGGGTGAATCAAAACTTGCTGGTGAATTGTACGCTCGTTCGCTTTCCGGTGGAACAGCGCAAGTTGGTTTCCAAGCGCGTCTCGAAGCATTCAAAAAAGCTGTTGAGACACGCACAACTGCGGCGCGATCTGCCACTTATGGTCGGGTTAAATCGCTTGCAGCAGAAGAGATTGATGAGATTTCGGCGATGCTTCAAAAGCTTCACATTGTCGAGGCCGAGCTTCTTCAACAGATCTCGATCTCTGATCGCGTGATTTCGGCGACCCAAGGTCGTACATCATCAAAAATGGGAACAACTGGCAGCCAAGCCAAAGACAAAGTTTGGTTCCCAGCTGAAGGCGAAACTTGGTTCGACGAATACGCTAACTACAAAGTCGATATCAAAAAAGGTTGCTCAGCTGCCAACAACACTTCGAAGCCAGCGACGGCTAAGCCATAAGGGGGACTCGTGAAACGATCTAAAGTAGTTTCAGTTTTCACGATCGTGACTTCGTGCCTTGCACTTTCCTTGAGCGCTTGCTCTCCAGCATCGCCAAAGTTGGTTCCGCTGCCGCTAGTAAAAAAAGAGCGAGTGCGCAACACTGGCGGTTCGAAAGTTTCGTTCAATCGTGCTGTCGATATCCTGTTTGTCGTAGATGACTCTGGATCGATGGGTGAGCATCAATCGAGTTTGGCAAAAAACGTTCAGCTGTTCACGCAAGGCATTTGGGCAAACCAGATTCTAGATTTTCACATTGGTGTGACTTCTTCCAATATGGATTCAGATCCTTACCAGCCAAAGCCTGGCTACGGCTGGAGAGGCGAACTGAACGGCGTAACCAAGTTCGTTTCGCGAAACACTCCGAATGGGCAGCGTGAACTTGAATCGAACTTGTTGATCGGCCTCGAGGGTTCTGGAAGTGAGGAGTTTTTCACTCCAGTGCAGTCGGCTTTGACGGCGCCGATGGTACAAGGTCCAAACCGAGGTTTTTTCCGACAAGACGCCTATTTGGCGGTTATTTTTGTAACAGACTCTGACGACCAATCGAAATTGAGTGCGACTGATTTCTATAAGTTTTTGGTCAATCTCAAGGGTGGCGACCCATCGAAAATTATCGTCTACGGCGTTTATATTCCAAAGGTTGATAAGACTTGTAATCGTTCGAGTGAGAATCTTCCGGATAAACTGGAGGAGTTCTTTGGTCTAGCAAAGGCGCAGACGCTTGGTTTGTGTGACGCGGATTACGGCATGAAGTTGTCGGAACTCGGCGCGGATTTAGTTCGTCGAGTTGGCAGCGTACTCTATTTGTCGCGTCCGCCACAGCCCGATACGATTTTCGTGACCTTTGGATCGCAAACGCTTCCGAATGATCCGAAAAAAGGTTGGGTCTTTGACCCAGTTCGAAACGCGTTGGTTTTTGGTGACGAGATCGACCTTCAACCAGAACCACAGGGCACTCAGGTGGAAGTCGACTTTACAGCTGCAGCTGAATTTGATGGAGAAGAGTAAATGGCAAACGTGAAGGTTCATGTATCACAACAAGCACCAGCACCCATTGGACCTTATTCTCAGGCTGTAGAAGTAAACGGACTCATGTTTTGTTCTGGCCAGATTCCCTTGGATCCAGTTTCTGGTGCAATGGTTGGAACCACGGTCGCAGAACAAGCGGAGCAAGTGATGGCGAATATTAAGGCTGTCCTTGCTTCAGCGGATCTCACGTTGGCAAGCGTTGTTAAGACGACAATTTTCCTTACTGATATGGCGGACTTCCAAGCAGTCAATGAGGTCTATGCTAAGCACATGGGTGCGACGAAGCCGGCACGTTCGACGATCGCTGTACTGGCGCTACCGAAGGGTTCGAAGGTAGAGATCGAAGTCCTCGCAGCTCGGTGATTGAGCGATGATGTCAAACTGGCATCCCGCCACTGGTTGGATCAAGCGCCGCCGAATCGAAATCTTAGGTATTTTGTTTATCGTCAGCCTGCTCCTTGGCTGGCGTATGTACATTGAAATTCAGGCCGTCGTTGAAACGCCGATTCATTCGTGGGTGATTGATCAGAGTGCTGATTGCGCGGTCGTGCTGACGGGCGGATCGGGTCGTGTGAAAGAGGGAATGGATCTTCTCGCGAGGCGGGCTGTGAGGAAGCTCATTGTTTCTGGAGTCAATCCTCAGGCCGAATGGCGAGAAATATTTCCGAACTGGCCCTATTACCAAGACGTCCAGGAATCTGACATCGTTTTAGAACGCAGATCTCGCACGACGTTTGGAAACGCCCAGCAAACATTAGCCGTCGTGGAAGCCTTGGGCTGCCGGGATCTGCTTGTTATCACCTCACAGCTGCATTTGCGGCGTGCTTTAAGGACATTTCGCGCCGAGTTCGAAGACCGAATGCCTGTGGATGGGCGAGCCGTCCCTGCGGGATCAGGAGATTCGGATTGGTCTGAAGTTTTAGTCGAGGTATTGAAGTCTCTCTTTTATGGACTCTGGGCCTACTAGACTTAACGGTTGCGCTGTTTATGGCGAAGAGATGAGTGATGGATGCTCTTCTTCGACATGCGGATTCTATTGGCGCTGGATGCTTTGATTTTTTCAAGTATATCCGTTCGCTTGCAGTTCTGGCCTACCTAAGTATCCGCTCCGCTTTTTACACCGCAAACGTCATGCGCTCTGCCACAGGAATCCCCGCACTTCACGGGCTTCGTCAGGTTTTTGCGGTTGTGTCCGCGCAAATTTATTTTACAGGTTGGCAGGCGATGCCATTGATCACGGTCCTAGCGCTTGCGGCAGGAGGGGTCTCGATTCTTCAGTCCTCCGCGCAGCTTTCGCTGGTTGGTGGAACGGGGATGCTTGGCAATGTCATGGTGATGATTATTGTCCGCGAACTTGCGCCTCTGATTACAGCGTTGATCGTGATTGCAAGATCGGGCACGGCCGTCGCAAGTGAAATTGGCAACATGCGTGTCAATCGAGAAATTGAGGCGTTGGAAGTGATGGGCATTAACCCGCTTTCCTACATCGTCTTTCCTCGGGTCGTGGGCGGAGTGATTAGCGTGATCTGCCTCGCATTCTATTTTGATGCGATTGCCCTTATGGGTGGGTTCTTTGTTAGCCGCGCTCTTCACAATCTGCCGTTTGCTTTCTATTTTGAATCTCTCTCTAACGCATTCACTGCCCAGGACTTGATTTTGTTTGCAGTGAAAAATGGGTTTTCCGGTCTGATCATTTTTGTGGTGGCTTGCTATCAAGGACTTTCGGTCCAAATGAGTTCGCATGAAGTTCCTCAAGTGACAACGAAGGCGGTTGTTCATTCGATCATCGCAGTCACGTCGTTTAACCTGTTGGTGTCGATCGTTTTCTATTTAAACGAACTCGCGCGATTGGGTTTGATATGAAACCCACGAGCAGTATGAAAATCGATCCGAATGTCCGGCTCGGCAACTACAAGATCACGGCCTATGAGCTTGATGCAGTGAGCTTTCGTTACGCTGCCGGAAACCAGGTATTCGATGATGTTTCTCTCAGTCTTCCGATGGGGAAAATCATGCACGTCACTGGTCCCTCTGGTCACGGACAGTCCACGCTATTAAAAATCTTGGCACTTCTTAGCGCTCCGACGACAGGCACGATTCGCGTTAACGGTGAGCCGGTGAGTGAAATGACATTCGAAGAATTTCTTCCTTGGAGAATTGAGATTGGCTACACGTTTGAAGGCGGCGGTCTTCTTGCGAACAGAACTCTAGAAGAAAATCTAATTTTGCCGCACCTGTATCATAATCTTTCGGAGCCCGATGAGGTCAAAGAGTCGATCCGTGGTATTGCGAAACGATTTAAGTTTGACGCATTTCTTGAGCGTCGACCGGCAATGGTGTCCGGGGGGCTGAGAAAGCTCATTACAATTTTGCGTCCGGTCTTATTGCGACCGAGCTTTCTGCTGATGGATGATCCATTTTCTGGATTGGATCCGGATACGGCAAGAGAGTTGGAAAAGCTTATTTTGGAATTGAGAGCGAAATCGGAAATTGAAACCGTTTATTTTACGTCGCGGGATGAAACTTGGCCGGGCCGTTTAGGTGCTCAGCAGCTGTGGGTGGAAAACGGAAAACTAGATGTTCGAGACTACAAAAAAGTAAGCGGAGGATAGCCGATGAAGGTCAAATTCAATCGATTTGAAAGAGTGGCTGGGCTATTCGTGCTGATCGCCTTTTCAGGAATCCTGGCTTTCGGAGTCGCGGTTGCGATTCAAAAAGGATTCTTTGAAAAGAAAGTGACACTTCAGACCACTCTGGAGAGTGCAGATGGTGTTCGAGAAGGGACTGCAGTAACAATGCAGGGCCTTCGAATCGGACAAGTCGAGTCTGTGGAGTTGGTATCGGCACAAGAAGTAAAAGTGATCTTTAAGATGAGTCACAAATATTTAGACAAAGTTCGTGCCGACAGTGTTGTTCGTGCCATTCGACCGTTTATCATTGGCGAAAAATCACTGGATGTAACGATCGGTAGTTCTGAAGCGGCACCGGCGGTCGAAATGGCGATGCTGAATTCGGTACCAACGACTGACATTATGGATTTGATCAGCGGACGAACGCTTGGACCGTCAGTGGAAATGCTGGGTCGAATGGCAGAGAATCTAAAATTTGTAGCCGAGGCATTTGTCGATCCAAAAAGGTCGCAAGCTTTGGTTCGAATGTTTGATGATCTCTCGCCGTTGCTGCGAAACGCATCAAGTCTTACAAGTGAGGCCAATGGGCTTTTGAAGGCCGTT
>JAXMMN010000278.1:0-3750 GCA_034366485.1 Bdellovibrionales bacterium | reverse complement strand
ATTTTATCGTGGATGTACATTTGCACATCCGTTCTTCGCCGCTTCGAAGCCGAGGGACGCAAAAAAGAAGATCTTCCATTTGTTCACTACTCGATGAATCACGGCCTTTATGAAATTCAAAAGGCGTTCGACGGGATTTTTGCAAACCTTCAAGTTCCAGGTCTCTCTTGGTTCTTCAAGTATGTTGTTCGAGTTTGGTCGAATGTGAATGCGTTTGCTGGAGAAGCTGACGATCGCCATGTTCACAAGATTGCGTCATTGATCCTTGCGGACACAGATCTTCGCATTCGCCACACTGAGGGAATCTTTGTTCCTAAGAACACAGTCGAACAGCTTGGTAAACTCGAGGAAACTTTCAAGGTTGTGAAACGTGCTGAAGCGACGGAAAAGAAGATGCGTCAGGCCGTTCGCGATCGACAGATTCCAAAGGCGAAAGGCCGCGCTCTGACAGAGTCCGCTCTCGCAAAAGGGCTGATCACGAAAGAAGAGTACCAAGATGTGCTACGAGCGGATGAACTTCGCACGGAAGCCATTCAGGTCGACTCCTTCTCACAAGAAGAGTACGTCGGTCACAAATCTAAAGGAACTGCGCGCATGGCAAAGGCCAATGGTGGCGGAGCCGCCCACGCAAGCGCAATTAAGTAGGCAGCCCGTCGGCAGCAGCCGTCCAAATGACGGATCCGTGACGACGATATGCAAAAAACAAAAAAGCCCCGTAGCAAACGGGGCTTTTTCTTTTTTGGCGATCAGCGGGAAGCAACTAGAAACAGCTTCGAGACAAGAATGCAGCCTGACCTGATTTGCTGTAGACCTTCCAGTAACCGGCGTCTCCAGCATCTTCTACCCACAACTTTCGCTGTGCTTTTGTCGTACCGATTGTATCTCCAGCGCCAGGCGCAGATTCCATCGCACACTCGCGGGACGTCGACACATATTGCCCGCCTGCGTACTTAACTGCACTTGCGACTTTTCGCTTTGTCGCCTTCTTGCTGCCCTTTGACTTCGCAACGACGGATTTTTTCTTTGATTTCACGACGACCGTTTTCTTTGTCGCTTTTGCTTTTCCGGATTTGGTAGCAACCTTTTTGGCTTTCGACGTCGTCTTTACAGCCACTTTTGGCGCCTTTTTAGCAGCTTTTGATTTAGTCGTTTGGGCCTTAGCCGCTTTAACCGGCGCAACTTCAAGAGGAGCGACTTCTGCTGTTTTAGGCTCTGCTGTAGGCTCAGTCGCAACAGGCAAAGTTGTGGCCGTATCGACCACCTGCTGTGCGGGATCCATGATTGGCGACGCGTCTGGCGAATCACCTTTTGATGCGTTGAAGTCAGCATCAAAATCTAAACCGGCACCTGAACCGGCACTGGAGACTGGCGTTTCAACGGGCGTCGGCTTGTCAAAATCGCCTTCACCTTCATCGATGAAAACATCAGCGGCCGATGCGCGCGCACCAGATATCAGTGCGACAGCAAAAATCGCAGCGGTCGAAAGCAACAGCCACTTTACAAACATTCGACGAACTGATTGTTCCAACGTCGAACCCGATGACTCACTCATGATTACTCCTAATAATGTCGGTCCTTAAGCGACTTATCGGAGCAAATGCGGATGTAAATGAGATCAGCCGACTTCAGTCGAGGCCGCTGGACTTTCAGCTAGTAGGGATCTCGACGTAAGAGAGACGTCGAAGAATGGCGGTCTGTCGAAAGCGCACATAGCCCGAGGGACGATCTACTTTGAAGCGTTTCGGGTTTGGGAGAACGGCGATCAAAAGTGCCGCTTCACTGGCATTCAGCCGACTGGCAGATTTTTTAAAATACTTTCGCGAGGCCGCTTCTACTCCATAGACGCCATCTCCAAACTCGATGACGTTCAAGTAAACCTCAAGAATTCGTCGCTTCGACCAGAACACTTCAATCCAAACCGTTAGCCACGCTTCAAGTCCTTTGCGAAGATAATTGCGGCCCGGCCAAAGAAAAACGTTTTTGGCCGTCTGCTGCGAGATGGTGCTGCCGCCGCGAAGTCGTCCGCGACCGCGGCGTTCTGCTCGGCGATTTGCCTCGATGGCCTTCTTGATCGCTTGAAAATCAAAGCCATTGTGTTCAACAAATCGAAAGTCTTCAGATGCGATGGCTGCTTTCAAAACCACAGGCGACATCTCGTCGATCGACACCCATGACTTTTGAAATTTCACAGGCTGACTTTGGAAGACAGATTGAACTGCCCGAATGCCAGCAAGCGGCGTTGCCGGGACCGGCAACCACGTGAAAATCATAACCAAAAAAACCGATACAAGCGCGATTGCACCCATTGAACGCAAGATGAAAATTGCGCACCGTCGCGCAACTGCCCAACGGCTCAAACTGATACGATTTTCGAAATTTTCTCGCACATGATCTCGCACGCACACCCACTGAAAACTTGCCTACCAACTGCTGCCTTACAGGGTATGAGACTAATACGCTTTGAGGCCAGCAAGCGACGCTCGCCGGCAATCTAGGCCTGGAGCGAGTTCCACGTTCAGCAGGTTTTACATAGAGAAAAAGATTTAACTTGGAAGGAGATAGAATCAATCTTACCCTAACTTAATTCTGACTTGACGTCAGATCGAACTATCTGAACGGAGCCCAGAACAAGTCATGCGATCTCGTCCTCCTGCCAAAGGTCAGGCACCACAATCAAAATCCTTCACGTCCGTCGCCTACTCGGTTTCGGCTTCTGTGGTTTCAGTCGTAACGAACTCGGTTAGTTTTGTACTTCCCGCGAATCTTCGCCCGCGAAAATCCCGCGTCTCCGACGCACCAGTTGCAAAAACAATCATGCAGATCTCGCGGCACGATCACCACAATCTCGAAATAAAATCCGTGATCGAATTCGCCAGAATTCCACAGAAAATCACCACCGAAGTTTTTTTGTATTTCCCAAAGAGCTTCGAAATTGGACTCGTCGGCAAACCCGAACTGGCCAAAGACTTTCGAACTCGGCTGCGCCTGTCGATGCCGACGCAACTGGGTTACGAAGATGAAAATTTCAACATAGCCCTCGCTGAACTGAAGCGAGCAAATTCGCGCTACGAACTCGAGACCATCGCAAACAAAGCCATGGGACAAGAGATTCCATCAGATCTGCGCGACGGAATTCTAGAAGCCTCTAAAGACTTAGCCGCTATTGTGGCAGAGCGCCTGAAGCGCTTCTCCGGCGAACACGGTCGACTGTTTTTTGTCTCGCAAAGCTTACTTTCAAATTCTGCCAGCCGTTCGATCGGCTTCGACCAATTCGACAAAAACCTTCAAGGAGTGCGGCGCAAAATCGAAGCACTTCGTGAATCGATGAGAGTGCGTACGGAAGAAGGCCGGCAGCTTAATAGCCTTCTAGATGAATATGCTAGTCAACTCTACGTGCAATACCTCGGTGCGGTTGCGAAAGAGTTCAATCAATACGAAAGCGCACACGTCACCGAAAGAACTGAACCTAGCGGCCCAGCAGTTTTCAATGATTCGACCTCTGGTTCCACAATTGATGGCGATGCGGGTTGCGAATCTGCCCGAAGACGCGCCCGACAAACACTACAAGCGCTTCAAGAAGACGAGGCGATGTATCGTAAAAACCGCTGCTGGTCTTTTGATACGGAAACTGATCTCGAGCGCGAACAGCATCTCATTCGCCTTAGCCAGCTGAAAAAATTCTTTCAAAGCAAAACATTTGTGGATGTTGCAAAAACTCAGGCCGCCCAGCGGGTGAATGAATCGACGGCC
>JAXMMN010000277.1:0-1705 GCA_034366485.1 Bdellovibrionales bacterium | reverse complement strand
AGACCGGATTAACGATTTGCGCCGTTTCCGAGATCCGTCTTCATTTGTTGAATGACTGTATGTGCTTGATCAAACTCGAGACCAAGATTTCGGCTAACAGTGACAAGCGTCGACGCCGATGGGTTTTCACCACGAGCAATTGCCGAAAGATCTGCACGTTCAAAACCGAGCGCTTCGATTGGAGCAAGATTTTTTTCTTTCGCAGATTTCAATGCCGTCAAGATTTGATCAGCAGCTTCAACCGACACACCGTAGTGCATCGCTGCTTTATTGGCGTCCGACATTTGAGCAACCGAACTTGCATCTGCGGCGAAATAGCGATGACGGCGAACTGGACGATGACGTGGGTAAGGACGCGGGTACGGACGATGATGATGACCATCCGAAATCGCGGCACCGATCAAAACACCAGCGCTCAATGCCACTTCTTCATCCGAGCAAGCCGTGAGCGTCAAAGAACTAAGTGCAACAAGACCAACAAGAGCAAAACGAGTAAAATTAGATTTCATATGAATCCCCCTTGAAGCTAGGGGTAGTCGACAGACATTGAACCGGGCAATTTCCAATCCTGCGACTGTAAAGAACACCTAGTTGATGTGTCAGATGCTATTTGAATCACGGCGCTCTATTCGCGGTACAACGGGTTCGTTCGGCAGTTTCTTTTTGCGCCTTTTGTTTTCATGCGCTGGCAAGCAGGACTTTGCACATTTTCTTGAACCCAAAGTCCCCTTTTCTCCGCGCGCGCCTGATCTTCGAACTGTCTGTAACGCCCCTTTGAATGCTTTGGAGAATCCCATGCGTAACCAGCGCGCACGAGATCTTCGGCAAGGTCCAGCTGGCCGACGAATACAGAGCAAACGCGTCGATCAAAACTTTGCCCGATACAGTGCAAAGTGACTTTCTGGTCTTTAAGTTTAGAAACCACAAATTCTGTAGCTTCCTTTGAAAAAGGCTTCTTTTTTTCCGGTGCATCGACTCCTGCAAAGCGAACCTTCACTTTCTCGCCGTTGTTCTTTTTGAAATGACAGGTGTCCGCGTCATGGCATCGCACGAACGAGACCTCCAGAACTGACGGGGCTTTTGACGCTGTACTCGCCGTGGCCTTAGGTACAGCCGCTTCGGCAAAACCAACGGCTACAGCCGAGGTCAGGAGAGTCGAAAAGAGAGCGCTATTCATAGCGAAAACTATTTCAAAACGAGGCAGCCGAGGCAATCGTTTAAACCCTGACCAGGTCCTATTATCCAACGCCGCATCATCGATAAAATCTATCGCTGTTTTGATATTATTGATTTTACCGATTCGAGTATTTCGGCGATAGTGAATTCATCAAAGGGATCTTGAAAACGAATCAACCCTTACGAACACAGTCTTAACCAAAAGGAGTTTTATAAATGGCAACGCTCATCAACACGAAAGTACCCGACTTTAAATCGCAGGCTTATCACAACGGTGACTTCCGCACAGTGACTCAAGAGAACCTGAAAGGGAAATGGTCGGTTTTCTTTTTCTACCCAGCTGACTTCACTTTCGTCTGCCCAACAGAACTTGGCGATCTTGCAGATAAGTACGACGTTCTTCAAAAAATGGGCGTTGAAGTTTACTCGGTGAGCACCGACACACACTTCTCGCACAAAGCATGGCACGACACTTCGGAAACGATCAAAAAGATCAAGTTCCCGATGCTTGCAGACCCAACTGGTCACT
>JAXMMN010000276.1:0-1352 GCA_034366485.1 Bdellovibrionales bacterium | reverse complement strand
CCAGTTCCCGCTCTCGAGTTAAGTCCAGAGTGCAGTGATCGGAAAATACCGGCGTTGTTCTCGCTCATGTCCCGTGACATCCTAAGCGCCAATTTCCAGGCGTCACCTTAGGAGTGCTGGCATGTCAACAAAGCCCCGATTTCAGGAGTTGCGAGACGCGATCGAGCTTGCCGACGGACCAAACATTCTTGAGCAGCTAGTGAAATACAACTCCACAGTCCAAACGGATCAACCCTCGCCGGTCGTCGATCTTCTTCTCGTGAGCGGCGCCGTTATCCGAGGAACTCCGTTTAAAATGGTCTACGGAAACAACCGTTACCTCTTTGCGATGCAGACTTTCGAATCTACGAAGGACCTTCCGCCGACAGAAGTTCGAGAGATCACCTATATCGACAGCTCTCACATAGTGTCGCTGAAGATTCATGAACCATTAAAATGGCGCCATGAGCTTTCTTTCGGAAGAGCGGCGCGCCCGCTCAATGAAGAACCACTGACCAGGTTGAATGCAAAACGCCTGACGCTTGAAGACTGGTCGAATGCCAGAACTGAAATTCCGCTTCAGGTCGACTGGGATGCGATCCCACAAGACGGACTAGAAAACAATCATATCCGTCGTCTTGTTAAAGAGGTCGCGTCTGTCTTTCATGCGCTAAAAGCCGATGCCCTTGGCATGGAAGCATTAAAAGCCGTGAAGTCGCTGCAGATTGTATATTCAAAAGAAAGTGTCATTGAAGCAAGTTTGGTTGAGGGCGGTCTTCGCCTCACAACAGACGCGCGTGGCACAAATGTTACAACCGCCAACGTGCGCGCCGCAATCGAGGCCGCACTTTAAAAACCAAAGGGAGAAGCCATGGGATTAGCAGAACGACGTCTAGTGACCGCCGCTCAAGAGCAGGAATTCAAACCATTCGAAGCCAAAGTAAAAGAGATTTGTGGCTTCGACGTAAAACTCACTTTTGATTGGGCGGCGCTTGAAAACAACTCGCAGTGCCAATGGATCTGCGAAAACAAGAAAGTCTCTAGCTATATTTTCGAACGCGTGACAGATGCGTTAAAAGCCGTTTGCGCTGATGACATGGGAAAAACGGCCGCACGCGAACGCCTCAAAGAAATTCAAATGTTTCCAGCTGCAGGCGATCCAGAATTTGCGAACGGCATTCTGACAGTTCGCAACGATGTCACAGGTAACGGCGCCTATGACGCTGCACAAATTCAAGCGGTCATCGAAAAAGGGCTCTAGTAGATCAATCAATCCTTGAAAGCGGCGCTGAATAAGTTCGACGTCGCTTTTTTCGAAAACTATTGGCGCGAGAATTCTTCAGAAAGAATTTTAAGCTTTCCATCTTCTCGAA
>JAXMMN010000275.1:0-1959 GCA_034366485.1 Bdellovibrionales bacterium | reverse complement strand
AATGGAATTGAAGAGCTTCTCGATCAAACGAAAATTGCCGTCGAAGGCGACACGCCAACAAAGGGAAAAACGTTTCCAAAGGTGATTGCCTTTGATTCGATTCCACAAATCGGCTCGTTTACGACGGATGGCTCGGCCCATGACGGTTTCTGCAGCGAAGAAATTAAAATCATGAACGAAACTCGAAAAATCCTGGGTTTACCGGATTTGAAAGTCTCGGCCTTCACCGTGCGTGTTCCCACACTAAATTCACACGCCGAAACGGTTTGGGTCACCCTCAAAAAGCCGATCGCAAAACGCGATGAAATCGAAGCCACGCTTGATTCAGGGGCCGGTATCGAAGTTTTCAAGTTCAATGACGGAATGGATTACCCCACCCAAGCATTCGCCTCGGGCCAAGACCCGGTCTACATTGGCCGCGTCCACAAAGATCCGACCGATCAAACCACGTGGATGATGTGGGTCGTGTCAGACAACTTGCGTAAAGGTGCGGCCCTGAACGGCATTCAGATCGCCGAAAAAATTTACGGCCTCTAAAGCTCCATTCTTTGGTTGCTGTGCCCCGCACTGTTTGCTGTGATGGGGGTATGAAAATACAGCGCCAATTTATAAGCAGCTTAGGTGCGTTGGTCCTCGCTTGGTCGCTTCTTCCACTACCAGCAAATGCGGCCGTGACAGTTTCGGCCGTCGAACGAGCTTCGATTGTTGAAGGTTCGGGCACAGCGACGATCACCGTCTACGGAGGTGTTGCAGGCGATACGAATCGCTGTAACACCGTCGCCAGTGATTCGCTTTGTGACAACTGTCGACTTCTCAGCACAGAGACAGTACCCAATGCGGACGCTGATCAGTACTTGCAGGCCTGTAACAACCGTCGCATTCACCCCGATCTACAATTGGTCATTTCACTTTCCAGCGACGCCATCGATGGCCGCGCCACGGTCACGAACTCCGATGGCAACACAGCCATCGCACCTGTCTCAGCGCCATTAACCCTTGCAAAGGGAACTACCGGACAGATCGTTCTGCGCTGGGGCGATCTCTGTTCGAGAGTGATCTCGCTGGATACAAATAGCGGCGGCGAAGGTGCTACGCAATGTGCGCCCGTCAATGGCCATGCTTCCGCTAGTCTGCGCGTCGGAATATCTTCAGATGGCGATGATCTCTTGAACGCCGCAACTGACGAGTACCGCACAATGACTGTGATCGTTCGAGGTACCTCGGGCGTTTCGCTAGCCACTGATTGTGACGATGTCGCAACGGACTCTCGCATTTGTTATTTCGAAATGGGCCCCGGCGACGAAAAAGCTGTTGTTCGCACGCTTCAAAAACCTGACGGCAATTCTTTTCCCACTGGCACCAACACAACCTATAAATTCCTGCGATTTTTATTTGATGCCCAGGGGTTTAATTTCGTTCACTTGGGATCAAGCTATGTCGATCTTCCGGTTGAGGCGGCAGACACCACGACATTCAATGTTAGTCCGCGACGAATCGAAGGTCTCGTCAACGATCAGCCATATTATTTTAAAATCGCGGCTGTCGACGCGGCTGGAAACGTCGGTCTTTACAACGGCAAGGATACCGATACCGATTGCCAGTACGCGGTCAACCCACTGGACACGACTTGCAGAGTTGTAACGCCGAGTGAAGTCGTGGGTGTGCTTGATAAAACCAACTGCTTCATTGCGACTGCCGCCTATGGGTCACCTTTCGCCAGCGAACTGAATGTCCTTCGCGATTTCCGAGACCAAATTTTGATGACGACGTCACTCGGGCGCGCATTGGTCCGAGGTTACTACGCAGCGAGCCCAGCCATGGCCCGCTTCATTCTGCAAAACGACACGCTTCGTGATCTCACCCGAAAGGCCTTGGTCCCGTTCGTTTGGTTTGCCGGAATCAGTCTTTCCATTGGTGCAAGCGCGATGCTTTGGTTTCTAATCTCGTTGGCGATCGCCC
>JAXMMN010000274.1:0-2937 GCA_034366485.1 Bdellovibrionales bacterium | reverse complement strand
TCGCAGGAGCGGATGAAAACGGACTGAGAATACGCCGTTTCAGCCAAAAGCTTGAGGACTATCGTAATGCGTTATTGGCTTGGGACCGCCAGTTCAGCACGCTTTGGAAGTGTCTATCGGCTTAAGCGCAAGGTCGCTGTTTGGTGCTGGGCAGGAGCCCGCTTTTTTGCCATTGAACCGCTGGTGCCTACGATCCCGACGGTTTTGATATCAAAGTGAAGGGCACCCTTTTGAAATTTTCGCGTTAGCTGATAGGGAACTTTAAAAACGGCGGCCTTCCCCGATTTTAAATCCACAAAGCGCCATTTTCGGGCAAGTGGTAGCCCCACTCCGGTCCCCTCAGAACGCGCAGAAACCTCCAAAACGCTTGCGCCTAGCGGCAGCGTGATCGCCACTTGGGCATGTTGGATTTTTCCGAGCAAAAGCTCTTTGGGCGCTTCGACGCTGACGCGGGCGAAATGGTCGCCAATGACCTCTTCAGACGGGCCGCGGGCCGCATCGGCGCGCTGATGAGCGCCAGAGCCCAATAGAAAACACAACGACACGAGTAAAAAGAAAGAGGCAGAAGGCTTCACTGCTATTTGCCCTTCATCGGCTGCACCACAAGTCCCGTTGCATCTGTTTCGACGGGTGCACGCAAATCTTCTGAAGCACTTGGCTTCGAAGCGGCACGTACTTCTTTTGGGTTCTTCACTTTGATTTCAAACGCGCTAGCCATCGTGTTGTCGCCAACGTCGCCGACCAGTCGGAAATAGAGACTTCCGTTTTTTGCGGGAACCGTCAGTTCCATCAGATGACTTGTTCCGGCAGCAATTTCCGGAATGTCGATGCTGACCCCCTGAAAGCTCTCGAGACCTTCGGCTCCTTGAATGTGCCCCTGAAGGCGCTTGATGTCGGATTCCGCCATAATGGTGATGATCACGTTCGTATCGCGGCTCAATACAAGTTCGGTATCTCCATCGACCGAAACGGAAATCGGCATTCGAACTTTCCCGTTGTTGTGCATTGGCTCGTCACCGGGCTCAGCTGCAAGATTTCGACTAAAAGGTTTTTCTTTTTCCGTGTGAACATGGAGATGACCGTGGGGCTTTGTTTTAGTACCGGCCTCGCGACCTGAATCACGAAAGTCGACCGCCGAGGCACAGCCAAGTACAAGCGCGAGGCCAGTCACTCCACCGCCAACCCACCAGCGCCAATCCATCCTTTGAATTCCGCTTCGCTTCATTCTTCCACCTCTTTACGGACTCACACTCGCCGTCCGTTTACGGACTCACACTCATTGTAAAGCTCGTTACATTGCCGAAGCCTGCGACCTCAACAATGTACGTTTCTCCAGCTGTCGAACAGAAAGTGATCGTCGGGCAACTTGCGTTGGCTCCGGACACAGCCTCATCAACGCCAAGAAGAGTCCCTTTGTTGTAAACCGCCATGTCGAGCAAATCGTCGCTCGAACAAGTTTCAACTCCTGCGGTGATCGAACTCACCCGCACCGTTGTTTGACTAGATGTCGCTGTCACTTTGAACAAACGACGAAGTCCAAATTTGTTTAAGTGTGTCGAAGTTTGTGAGTAACCACCAAACTTGATCACGTCATGAGTTGAAGCGGCGTTTGTCCCACTTGTTAGAGGGCGATACAGACGCCAAAACTCGGCCGTTTGCGTAGCGCCAGAACCGCCCTGCCGGTAACGACGGGTCCCTGTATAGTCAGCACCAAGATTGTTATCGCTATCCCAAACTTCAAACGACGTGCCGCAGTCACCGGTACAAAGTGCGTTGATTGTCGTATTCAGGGCCCCCGCGTTTGCCCAGGTGGTCTGAAGATCATCTGTTGCAACGCCATACGCTTGCCCATAGTAGGCGGCAAACGATAAACCGTTCGTGACTGCAGGAGTTGTCTTCTGGAAGTTTTCTAAAATGTTACCGATGCGATCAAATGATCCTCGTGCAGTCCACAGTCGCCAAATGAAATACTGCATGGACGTCTCTGAATAAACACCTCGGTCATCAGTCGATGTCGGTGGATTCGAGACAATGATACGAAAGCCTGTTGCCTGCGCAGTGCCGCTGGTGTCGTAGTAAGTTCCGTCGTTGTGAACAATGCCAGAGAATGCGTTTCCAAACCCTTCACCGAACGCCAGCCGAGTGTCGAGAGAATCATTCAAACTGTGCGAGCCACCGATCGAGTCGGAGCGATAAATTTTATTTTCTAAGTAGTGCGCAAATTCGTGAGCCACAATGTGACGGTCAAGCTCATCGGTGTCGACATCAACTTTTCCGAGAATGTAGAGATTCGCAATTTTGGAAGTAAGTTCTGTGGTATAAAAGCTGGTCGATATGCTTCCCTGATATCGATTTCCAGAGCTTGTCGTATTGTCGGCGCTCCAGTTCATGTAAAGCAGCGGAAAATTGATATTCGCTCGGCCCTGACAAGCCGTTTCAAGCCCCGCTATGGCCGTATCGAGAAGTGCAAACGGTGCACCCGATCTAGCTGTGTAGGTCGATCCATTCCAGGTCATTCCCGCCGTCACGTTGACGGTGATCGCACTCGCCCCAGCGGTGACAACTGGCGAAGAGTCGAGAACATACTGCGGACGCAAACTGTGATTGGTCTGCGAGTTCACGTTGTTTGTGACATTATTCACAACACGAATATCCCAAGATGCGCCTTGGCAGTTTTCGTCGGGCCCGACTCCCACGTTGTCTTTCGTGTAGTTCGTGATTGTCGAACGCGCCATCGTTCGAACTACGAGCGAGGTGCTAATGGGCACATCGACGGCAATCGAATAGTTTCCATTGTCATCCGTTACGCCGCTTGCAATCGGCGTCGAGCCATTAAGAATTTGAACGACTGCACGCCTCACCGGCGCCGTTACTTTGGTTGAATAGTCGAGCTCAACAAAGTCATCGTTCGGGTTACCAAGCGTGCCGTTGTCATTA
>JAXMMN010000273.1:0-1742 GCA_034366485.1 Bdellovibrionales bacterium | reverse complement strand
GCTGGCATCGGTCGTCATCGGAGGAATTATCTCGTCGACACTTTTGACGTTGATTGTTCTTCCGATTTTGTTCTCAAGATTCGAAGCAAAAATGTCTGGGCGAGTGGCCCACTAAGAAAATAATAGGCGAATAAACGCCGGAAACTGGAGAGACGTATGGGAAAAGTGTTGTTTACAGTGATCGCGATGTCGGCCGTACTCGGAGCGAATGCACCGATGGCCGGTGCTGAATCTGCTAAAGCGAAGCCCAAGGCGGCGAAGCACGTGCATTCGGAAAAAGAGCATACTTGCGACAAATGCAAGAAGGCTGAGAAGGACTGTAAGTGCGACGAAAAAGCAAAGCACGATCATCACGATCATGAAGAAGGCAGTCACGATCACAAAGATGAGAAAAAAGCAGAGTAATTGGATCTATTTCGGGACGTGCGAAGCGTCCCGTTGTTAGCGAAAGGGTTTTAGGAATGACGACCGAACACAATCACGACAGCTGCTGCGCATCCGACACACCAAAGTCTGAGACGAAAGTCATCAATCAGATCGCGAACAGCAAAGTGTCGGTTTTTTCGGTTTCGGGAATGGATTGTGCCGATGAAATAAGCGCCATTCAAAAAACACTTTCCCATGCGAAGATCGCAAAAGTAACCGCGAACCTGATGACTTCACAAGTGTCGGTGGAACATGATCCCTCCTTCACTCAAGGGGAGATTGTCGCTCTCATCAATCAGGCCGGTGTTAAAGTTCTACAAGGCTCGGCGCCACTTTCTTTCGTCGCCGAAAACAAACGTCGCGTGGTACTCGTTGCGGCTTCCGGGGTATTGCTCGCATTGGGCCTGATGTTTGAGTTTCTTTTCAAACTTCCATCCCCTTGGTTGTTTGCGACCTATTTGGCGGCAACTCTCACAGGCGGGGCGTTGATTTTCCCTAAAGCTTTCCGAGCGCTCAAGCAGAGAGCACTCGATATGAATGTTCTCATGACTCTCGCGGCGACGGGCGCATTCGCGATCCGCGAGTACTCCGAGGCCGCGTCTGTCGTGTTCCTATTTTCTTTAGCCGAAATGCTTGAAGCTTTTAGCGTCGCGCGAGCGCGCAAAGCGATCAAAGAAGTTCTCTCGATCACGCCTCAAGTCGCAAATGTCGATGGTGGCGGTGGGAATTTCAATTCACTGCCGGTCGAACAAGTCACGATCGGTCAGAAGATTCTGATCCGTGCGGGTGATAGGATACCGTTAGACGGTGTCGTTCTTGAGGGAGCATCTTATGTCAATCAAGCGCCGCTAACGGGCGAGTCGCAGCCAGTTTCTAAAACAATCGGCGAGACCGTATTCGCTGGTACGGTCAACGAGAGCGGAAGCCTCACGGTTACGGTGAGTCATGGATTTACCGACACGAAGATCGCGCAAGTCATTCGACTCGTCGAGGATGCGCAAGGCAAGAAGGCACCGTCACAGCTCTTCGTTGATAAGTTCGCTCGAATCTATACGCCGATCGTGACGTTCGTTGCGCTACTGGTCTTACTGTTGCCTCCCTTGTTATTTGGGCAATCGTGGGACGAATGGTTTTATCGGTCGCTCGTTTTTCTCGTGATTGCGTGTCCATGTGCCCTCGTTATCGCAACGCCGGTATCTGTTGTCTCGGCTCTCACAGCTCTCGCCAAAAATGGCGTGCTTGTGAAGGGCGGAGTTTTTCTTGAGGAGCTTGGAAAGCTGAGAGCGATTGCTGTCGATAAAACCGGAACGATCACA
>JAXMMN010000272.1:0-2648 GCA_034366485.1 Bdellovibrionales bacterium | reverse complement strand
CCATCGACGTTTCAAAACCACTCGACGGTCGCTTTTAAAAAAGCGCTACTTCGAAAGCCCTCGCGAATTAAAAAGGCGAGCTAGAAGTTCCTAGTCGCCGATCATCATTCGAATGTAGTCGATCAGATTTCGAAGATCGGCTTGCGAGTTATAGATCGCGTCGCGACGAGTGGCGGGTTCAAACATTTCAGGATCAATGACCACCGCGCGAGTGGGAGTGATGCGAAGCTGAAGGTCCGTCGAAACGACGCCTTCGCTTTCAAGCGTGCGCTGGATGTTTTCAAGACTTTCTAGGAGCGCCCTTGTGGGGTTGAAGTCTTGAGGGATGACTGCCACTTCTTTATCGAAATGAATGCCGTCAATGAATTCCGTCACGATGGTGTGTCGGTCTTCATAATAGGACAGCCCATGAAACTTTGGCCCAATGCCAAGTTCACTTAAGCGCTTTACCCACGCCGCTTCGTTTCGAATATGCTCCGCCCGGCGCATTCCGGCACGCGCTTCCCCTGGCTTCAAGTAAGAAACTTTCGCAAAAACTTTTTTCCCATCGAGTTTCGCAACAAAGGCTTTGTAGTAGCCAAGCCCCATGGCGTCTTTGCGGTCGATTTCTTGGACGTCGGTCAGTTGGTCAAACTTAAGACGCTGGTCGATAGCCTGAATGTCGAGGAGCTTTGTGGCGCGCGTACCAGCCGACGGAGTGACAGTCTGCTGACCGCCGCGCAAGGCTTCGCGGAGCGCTTCAAATTCTCGAATGCAATCTTCAACACTTTTTCCATTTTGCGCGACCGCCGCCAATGGCAAAAGCGCCGTTGAAACAGCGATCACGGCCGCAAAGCCAACTGAGGCGAAAATTGAAATCGTGGACCGGCTACACATCACTCTTTCGTATCGACAAAAATGGGCCGAAAGAGGATAGACCAAGGTCAGGGTCTATTAAAATTTAAGGGACATTTCCAATAGCAACGAACCTTTTGATCGCTCGCCAGAAAGCAGTTCACTTGAGGGGGCTTGATTGGTGGAAAGCAACTGCACGCCCGTTTCCACATTGCGCTCGAAGATGACGCCAAGTTCGGTTCGTTCGCCGAACATAAACACTTCTTTCACCCGCACACCCGCCCGCAGAAGGCCGATCGCCGCCGCTTCCGTCGCCGCATCAACGACCTCTGAAGAAACCCAAAACCAGCTGCAACGTGGACGACAAACGCTATCCATTTTAGATGACCGCACTTCACTTCGGCGAATGCCCAGACCTGCGCCCAAAACCACATTCCATCGTTTGAGGCTAGAGAGCGGAATCGCGAGAAGGTGATCGGCACCAAGCGAAAGTTGAAAACGATGTCGCTCGGTAAAGTCGACTCGTCCGGTTTCAGTTTCTGTGTAGCTCCCCGACATTTGTTCTTGATAAGTGAGATGCCCCCACCCCCACAAAGTACCGCCCCAGAAGTTAGCCAAACGTCGTTCGAGCAGTGCGCCCTGCCCGTTTAAAAGTGGAACCATCACGCCAATGCCCCAATTGGAATCACGCTTTGGTTCATCGGGAATCGTGTTTTCAGCAAACGTGATTTGACCGCTAGCACCAGGTAAGTCCGTCGCTTTGGCCGCCATGCACACGACGAACGCCAACGTAAAAAACGCCAACGACGCAAAACGAGGTAATTTGGAAATAGATCGCTTAACCACGCACAGAGTTCTATCAGCCAAGCGACCAACGCCGCGAGCGATCGTAAGGTGTTTGTAAAAAATCTTGGTCGCATATCAAGACATTTGGCCACTTGCGAAGTCCTAAGGCTCGCACTAGATACCTCGCTATGGCGAAAGGCACCTTCCCGAAACCCAATAGAAAGCCACTTTTCCCAGCGATGTTTCCAGCGATTTTCGCCGTTGGGATTTCGACGGCTTTGATTGGATGCAGTTCAACTTCAAGCCTAGCGCCTGGGTACCAGCTTTTGGGTGATCTCACACAGTGCGAACCCACTTTAGAAAAACAAAGCACCATCGTCGGCGGTAAGGTCGTGACCTTAGGAGATCCCGATCAAAAACTTGTTTCGATGATCAAAATCGAAAGAAACGGCAAACTTCACATCTGCACCGGAGCCCTTCTTTCGGACCGATCGATTCTGACAGCCGCACACTGTGTCTGGGGCGCAAGCGAAGATGATGTTCGCGTAAGTTTTGTCACGAACGAAGGCTGCCAACCCTATCACCGAAGAAAAATGGAATTGGAAGTCGAGTCATTTAAGACTCATGATGATTTCGATTCCACACCGCAAAGCTTTTCGGACATCGCGATTTTAAAGTTAGCTGGCCCTGCGCCAAAAGATTCTCAGCGTCTTCCATTGCTGGCAGATAACGAAACTCCTTCAAGCGACAAACTTGTGCTCTTGGGTTTTGGCATAACGAAAGAAGATCAGAAGGATTCTCAGATCCTTCGGAAAATTGAGAAGAGCTTTAAAGAAGACTTAAGAAAAAAAGATCGCACGCTTTTGGTGGATCAAACTTCGAAAAAAGGCGGTTTTTGTCGAGGTGATTCTGGTGCACCGCTGATCGTCGAACTTTGGAATGAGCCTTATATCCTGGGTGTGAATTCCGCCAACATTGGCCTCGAAAAAGGCCAAGAGTGCCAAGCCGCCAGTCTTGCGATCAATGTT
>JAXMMN010000271.1:0-2236 GCA_034366485.1 Bdellovibrionales bacterium | reverse complement strand
ACTTCATCCGCGACTCCAGTAGAAGACGAAATCTCCGGATGTGAAACTAGCTGGAAGCGTGAAGCCAGATTGAAAGCACTCAACACAGCTGTCGAAAAATCAGATCTCGAAACACAGAGCGTGAAAGATGGCTTTGCGAATTCAAGTCAGCGAAATCGACTTGCCATTTTGTCGGCCGGCTTGATTCCAGACGACGTACCTTTTGTATCCCTCGATCGCAGCTGTTGGTCCGAGTTTTACCGTGCCCATCAGAACCTTCGGGACGGAAAAGAAGGTCTTGCCAAGAAAGCCGCCGAAGGCTGGAGAATCTGCCTCACTGCAAATTTTCCGGACCGATCGATTCAGGCGCGGAAGTTGTACCGATGCTTCGGTCTTTCACCTTCGACCGAAGCGGATCCGTCTATCGATCGCGCTGAAGATAGCTCTAACGACTGACCGGCGCCTCCAGCGGTCAGAAATCTCCTGATTCATTTCACTTTGAGTGTGTTGGTTTTCCAATCGACCACTCCCCCCCTTGAAGTTTTGCCGAAATATTGCGAAGCGTCAGCCTGCAGATGCGGCGGGAATTTGCACACCTTAAAAGGTGCCGGAGTGACCCCGCTCACCACTGGTACAAGCATTGCTCAAGAGCCTGCATGTTCCAAATTCGGTGATCGAATGAGGCAAAAAGGAACCAACTAACAACCTTTCTTAAGGGGGCTACATGTTTAAAAAGTCTTTGAGCGTTGCACTATCAGCGCTTGCAGCAGCAGTTCTCGTTTCAGCTTGCGGCGGCGGTGGCGGCGGCGGTGGTGGCGGCGGCTATTACCCAGATCCAGGCTACAACGCATGGTACGATGTTTATGGATACAAGTGCGGAACTGGCGCTCCAAGCCCAGGCTGCAACTTCTACTCGAACGGTCTTAAGATCATCGACTTGGAAGATCCATACTTCACAAGCTTCTACGCTCTTGATTATGACGTTTGGTACTACGTTGATAGCTACGGCCGATCTTCATCTTATGTTGGTTGGGCATGGCAATCGCCAAACGGAATCATCTATGACGACTGGGGTGATGCACTTAACGACGAAACTGGCAAAGGCCGTGATTTCGCTGCTGACGTTGCAAACCAAGAACAAAACATCGTTAAGTCGGCTGGCGAGCATTTCGCTGCTAAATACCAACTCGACGCTGCAACTGGTTTGAAAATCGCAAAAGTCTTGAACGACTGGGCGACAATCGGAAAAGACCGTGCACGTACAGAAGATGACATCGCTGATTTCACAACTCGTCTTTACGGTGTTGATTTCAACAAAGTAAAAGGCGCTTTGGCTGAAGCAATGGCTGGCGACAAAGACGCGATGAACGCGGTTGTTGATGAAGCTGCTGCTAACTGGATGACTTCGCCAGAAACAGTTAAAGAAGTCTTGAAATCTTGGTACGGCAAACAAGCTGATCAAGTTCTCTAAGAACCTGATTCGTTCGGCCCTTGCGGCTCGAAGGAATTCCGAAAACCCTGCGCTTAGGCGCGGGGTTTTTTTTGTAAAATTGCCGGGTTCGTTTTACCCGTGGACGATTTCTCATCCACAGTTTGATTTGAGCGCCAGTAGGCTCGCTTTAGGCCAGATTGGATTTGGGCCGAAATCACCCCCTCAAGCCTACCTGTAGAAATTGACATCTTGCGTTAAGACGTTGTAATCTCCACGTTTTGCGAAAACCGACGGCTCCGTGTGGCTGTCGACCGCATTCCATGGAGGTCAGATGCTACGTCGAAATGGCTCTATCACATCGCTCGCTTTGGCTGTGGCATCTGTTCTGACCCTCGCACCGATGACCGCACTTGCGGAAAGTAAGGCGCTCCCAACTTCAGCGATCGAGCTAAAAAACGGCGAAGCACCGGCGAGTGATCTCCTCTTAAATGGTCAGCCACTCGATGCGGATCGCGCAGCGGATTTACGCAAAGCCGGCACTGATTTAAGCACCCTAACACCCGTCGCAAATGACATCTGGAGCGACACAAAGCTTTCAGCTATTGATTCCGCGGGCGCCACATTTCCAGCTGAGTCCACTGTTTTAGAATACAAATCTCTGGTGCCGCTGAATCCGGAAGGTTGGTTTCGGACGCAGGTACAAGGCGTTGGCAAAGACGGCCAGACGCGTCTCTATCGAATGCTCCTAAGTCTTAACACCCACCAGGCATTGATGCGCGCTGCGCTCTTAAGAAAGCTCGGTTACCCCGTTCAGTCGCCACAGTG
>JAXMMN010000270.1:0-1931 GCA_034366485.1 Bdellovibrionales bacterium | reverse complement strand
AACGAACGGTCTGAATTTCACAACTCCGACTACCTTCGCCAAGCGCTGCTAGCGAAAACGGCGCAGATTTTTTATCTCGGCCGGCTTGAGCCAGAAATTTTCTTCCACTTTCGTGGCCTCATGAAAGAGCAGCTCCCGCTTGCAAGTGCTGCGAAGTTCGTTGCTCGCAAATTGGGAGTTTCGGGCTTTTACGAAAACTGTCGTAGCTGGCTGGCGCGAAAACCAAACCGGATTCAGGCAAGCTCTGAAACTGCGAACTGGATGACGATTCCATTTTTGGCGATTTGGAATTGGCGATGGTTTATTTGGCGCCTCTTACAGCGGGCAAAAAACAATCGTTACTTAAGGCGTCCAATCGCTGCAGTTTCACGAGGCTCGCTGATGGTCAGCAACGCCGCAAAAGTCCTAAAGAAGCAAGCGGCGCAGTCTGTGGCGCTCAACAGAATCGCGAGCGTCTTACACCCCATCACTAGCTTGTTTCAGCTATGGCGCCTCAAACGAATCGCCATGTTGACCATCTCAAGACTTCAACTTTGGCGGTTGAAAGTTGCCTTCGAATGGGCGTGGGGCCAACGATGGCGGATTGCGATTCCCGCCAAACGAGTCGCAGACAAACTACAAATCTGGCGACTGCAAATCATGACCTCTCGTTTCGCTTCTGAGGTTTGGCGGTTGCAAGTGTTCTTCGTGCGCACAACTGGCTATGTAAAGTTGCAGCTTTCCAAAATTCCGTTCTGGAAAGTTCGCGTGCTTGCCGAATCGATTTTCAACCAGACATGGCGGCTGAAAGTGCCGATTCAGCGAGCTTTCGGGCAAATGAAGCTTCTGGCTGCACGACTAGAGCTGTGGAAGCTCAAAGCCTATATTTCCAATTTAGTTGCTCAATCTTGGCGAGTTCGAGTTGGAGCCCAGCGCCTTGCTGGCAACATAAAGGCATTCGTCTGGTCGATTCCAGTGTGGAAAGTGAAACCACTTTTATGGAAAGCGCTGTATCCAGTTCGTAAAGCCTATTACATCGGAAGTTTTCAATGGCAGAAACGGATCGCAAAGCGACTACCTGACTCCAAGCAGGAGCGGCCGTGAATCGCGATTTGTTAATTGCTATTGGTACCGAAGTGCCTTCGACCGTCACGGTTCCTATGTCGATTGGGGCTCTTCACAATCGAACAACTTCACAGCTGAACGACCCGTGGGTTGAGGACGCCATTCTTGCGCACAGCCAAGGGCGCCGCCCCGTGCTTGTCGGAGATATTTTGAATCCAGAAGCACTTTTGTCTTCGCTGATGCGTGCAAAAAAGGAGCGCCCACAAATACGATTCGCGTTGTTGCTGCATTTTAGCCAAGTGCTTCAGACACCGCTCTCGGACTCATTGCGATCGCAGTTCGATGAAGTTTTTGTAGCCGTCGACCGAGAGATTTCCAATTCTGAAGCGCATCTTGTGCGAATGTCCGTGCGTCCTCGCTGGATACTGGTTCCCCGAGTCGGTTTAGATTGGAACGAAATACTCACTGAACGGTTGTTACCAGATCGACGTGGGATCGCGACGATCCTAAGTCCTCCGGCGAATTCCCCTTGGTCACAAGAGGGGCCATTTCTTTCGGCAGATGAACTTCTCATTCACATTCAAGAGTTTCAAGACGAGCATCCATTGATTGAAGTTCGCCCCCCGCCACATGAATGGTTTGTGCCCAGCGAAACCGCACCCTGGCAAGCTCACTCTCGCGATCGGCAGCTCGCCGCCGTTGTCAAAAAAACAGAAGAGCAGATCCCACCCAATGTATCCTTTGTTATTCCTTTCCATTTGCGCAATCAGTCCCCGAAAATGGATGAGCTCTCAGTTTGCCTCCAGTCTTGTCTTCGCGTCGTTGACTACGTCTATGCGCAAACCGAATCGGTGACTGTCGAATACATCGTCTGTGTTGATCGCGAT
>JAXMMN010000269.1:0-6427 GCA_034366485.1 Bdellovibrionales bacterium | reverse complement strand
TGCGACATTCGTCTCCGTTGCAGAGTCGCCTTTCAACTTCAGATTTATGCTAGCTGGAAATGGCGTAGCGAATTCGGAATCGGACATTAGGTCCGGCGCATAGCTTGCCATTTGATCTCGAAACAAATCGGCCGCTTTTTCTTTGGATACGAATTCCACCGAAGCCACCTCTGGTCTGGCCAGAAAGTCGTTTCGCAAGGCTTGAATCGCGGTTTCACTGAGACCGTCCTCAAGGTAAACCGAGATTTGTACGTTCTCGCCCCAAACCGCCAGCACACGTTTGAAATTGGCAGTGAGTGTGACCATAAATAGGACGACGGCAAATGTCGCCGTGAGAACAGCAAGTGTCGCAATCTGCATACCGAGGTGCTGGCGCCAAGATCGCGCAATCGCGTCTAGAGATCTTGTGATAGCCATAACTTCTCCGAATCTGATTTTGCACCGCTGATAACTTGGCCACCACGTATAGCAACCACCCGCTTTCCGTGTTTTTCAACAAGGCTCTGGTCATGAGTTGCAACGAAAAGTGTTGTCCCTTGGGCGTTTGCTCGTTCAAACAACTCCATAATCTCGCCCGCTTTTTGTGAGTCCAAGTTACCGGTCGGTTCATCCGCGATTAATAGTCCTGGCCGATGAACAAGCGCTCTGGCAATAGCGATACGCTGTTGTTCGCCGCCGGAAAGCTGATCGGGAAGTTCATCACGGCGATCGGCGAGACCCATTTGATCGAGACATTCCATAACCCGACGCTCGATCGCGGCCGAACGTTCGCCCATCACCTCAAGCGGCAATGCGACGTTGTCGAACGCAGACCGATCCTTAAGAAGTCGGAAGTCTTGGAAAACGACGCCGATGCGCCGACGAAATGCCGGCAAGTCCGCTGCACGCAAGCTCGCAAGGTTATAGCCCAAAATATTTGCAATACCCGAACTCGGCTTGTCGAACGCTGACAACAAACGAAACAAAGTTGTTTTTCCGGCCCCACTAGGACCTGTCAGAAAAACAAATTCACCTTTTCCGATTTCCAAAGACACGTCTCGCAGAGCATGACACTCACGCGCGTCGCTACCTCGATACGTTTTGTACACATGTGAAAATGAGATCATTTGAATAGGGTATCGAAGTTCGCCCCAAAGTGGCTCGCGCCGTACGTCTAGATCTTCGTTGAACCAGACTACCACTGGACTAGCACCAGTGAAAGTCCTGGCTGGAAAAAATTGAACTAGAGGCTGCGCCCGTTGAGCTGATTGATCATCCGATCGTGTTGCTCGCGCATTGCATCTTGCAAGGCTTCTGACATCGCCACTTTGTTTCGCAAAAGTAGAAATGCATTACGATGGCGCAAGACTTCAGAATAGGGCGTTTTAATCGAGTCGACGACAGCACCGCTGAGGTAAACGCGCGTGACCAACCATGGGTTTTCAAAACCCCAGTCTTCGGTCTGGACGTGATAAGTAACTCCGCCCTTTGAAATGTCTGAGTTGTAGCCTTTTTCCAAGTCGAACTTCCTGACCTGTATAGCTAATCGCCGCCGTCTAGTCTGGTCAATCAGTAGGAAGATTTTGCCGATGAGAAATCGATGTTTTCATCGAAGAAATCGAGCCCACACACACCTGTCGCCGCAGGCCGCTTTGCCTTTGTGGCTGTGTCCCTTGTTGGCTTGTTGCTGGCAAGCGGTTGTACGCAAGGTGGCTCAACACAGCTTGAAAGCCGCGCGCTCGACCCGTATTGCCCGCATTTGCCATCAAAAACATTTTCGGATTCTGTGACCGTGTCTGGCCAAGGCGTGTACGAGTACCGTGTCGACGGGAACGGCGTCGCGAGTGATGGCGGCGTGGTCTTTACGATTGACTCCTTTCTCGCTGCCGCCAATCGCACCTACAGCGTTGAAATCAATGGACGCACCTACTCCATCCAAAGCAGTGGCAACGGCACCACAGCACAGCTTGATGTCGTTGCAAAATTAATCGCTGTGATCAACGCAGACTCCTCGGCTGGGCTCGTCGCTTACGGCACGGGAACTCTCACCGTCACGCATCCGAGCTCACTGACCTCGCCCACCGTTGGGGCTTTGTTGCGTGCTGCTCACACGTCGACCAATCCGTCTCCACGCCCTATTCGCCAAGCAGAAATTCTGGTCAAAGATACCATGGGCTCGATCGTGCAGTGCGCGGAGACGGCCGACGATGGCACTTTTTCTTTTCAACTGCCTAATGGCGACGATGTTTATTCTGTTGAACTCAACTCTCGCGCGGCAAATTCACGAAGCAACGCCTATGTCCTGAACAACCCGAGCGAGAATCGTCAACATTCAATGAAGTTGAACATCAACGCGACCACGAATGTCAGCGGTGTTCTGTTTCGTGCAACTGTCGCAAATGGTTTGAAAGGTGGCGCGTTCAATATTTTGGATCAGGTTCTGAAAGCGCAAGACTATTTGCGCACGACAACGGGCTCCTGCGATCAGGTCGGACATCCTACGTACTTTGTGAACTGTACGCCATTCACCTCGGCGCCACTTGTAAAGATCTATTGGTCACCAGGCTTCAGCCCCGCCGTTTATGTCGGCGTCAGTGGTTCGATTAGCTACTATTTAAATCGAAGACGTGAACTTTACCTACAGGGCGGACAATCAGGAAACGTCACTTCAAGTGACATGGACCACTTTGACAATTCAGTGATCTTACATGAATACGCCCACTTTTTAGAGGACGTGTTCGGAGCGCCAAATTCTCCCGGCGGAAGCCATAGCGGAGATGCTATTGTCGATCCGCGCCTTGCATGGAGCGAAGGCTGGGCCAACTTTTTTCAAGCCGCCGTCACGGGCGAAGCAAGATACAGAGACACCTACGGAACACCAGATTGCGAATCAGCGTGTGCTGGTACTTATTTTGACGAAACTCTAGACCCCGTGGGCGTTCCGCCCAACGACGCCCCAACACTGGGGGCCCTTGGAGAAGGTAACTTCCGAGAGTTTTCCGTCACGCGTGTTCTTTGGGACGTAATCAAGTCGAGCGGCGGCGTTAGCCAGTTTTCAGAAATCTGGCGCGCCTTCGCATCACCTAGCTATGGCATGAAGGCGGCAAATGATCCCTTCAAAACCATCGGTCGTTTTCATAAAATTCAAACGGATCTCGACAACGTAAATTCTTGGTCAACTATTCGCCTCGCGGAAGAACAAATGCCCGGTTTTTGGTTCTACGCCACGCCGATTTCTTTGACCACGGCTGCATGCACAACTTCCCCTGTTGCGATGACACCCGTTCGTGCAAGTTTTGACGATGGCTCGTTCGCACGATCGGACCAATTTCGAAGTAATGACTTCTACCGAATCGATCACGCCGGCGGAACGCTCGTCACCGAACTTTTCTATTCCAAAGACAGCGCCAATCCTCCGGATCTCGACATTTACATTTACCGACCGACCTACGTTTTTGGACGGTCCACTGACATCCTCCTTGAGTCCGCGGTCTCGGGAGACGGCTGCCAACAGTCAGGATCCCAGTCAGATTCTACAAATCCGTTTCGCGGCGTGAATGGTTGCCCCGCTCCACCCGCAGGACTTTCGTCTACCTACGGTTACGAAAAGGCCACCGTGTCGCTTTCACCGGGCACCTACATGATCAACGTCAAGGCGGACACCGCAATTCGTGCCGGTGCCCCCACCAATTATGTCATACTGTTAAGTGGATATACGGTTTGTCCTACACTATGAGGTATCAATGAGTTCTCAGGAAGTAACTCGCCCCATGAAAATCCTTGTCGCCTCAGCGACCACGCTGCTTGTTACGGGAATGATTTGGTCCGTGAAACATCAGGCAAGTTCCCCACGAGATGATCGCGCTCCCGCTTCGCACAATACCGAACCAACGAAGAAATCCAAGCAAACGGCCGGGCACGAACACATGCTGGAAGGCAAAGTGGGTTCTGGATTTGCCATTAAGATTCAAGGTAAAAATTCAAACGGCGACGAACTCTCGAGCGCTGATCAAGCAACTTATGATCTCGTTAATTCGCGATTCACCTTAACTGGCAAGATCGTGGCAACAAGACATATGGCCGCGCAGGATTTTACCTGGATTTTTCCACAAACTTATCAGGTGATTGCAGGAACAGCCGCGGGAACAATTCCAGAGCTAAAACCAGGGCAAGAGCATCAAATTTCGATCACACTCGATCGAGGTGTTGAGCCCGAACAACCCGTCGTGCTTCATGTATTTAAAGTGGTAAATTCAGAACCTCGTGGAACTGTCGTTCAGTACGATTTTCCACCAAGAACGCCGATCGACACGCGAACGCCGTCGGATTTATCGCGAGGCTCAATTGAACACGCGATTGACCATCACAAGGGCGAAAAGTTCGTTCAATAAGCGTTTGGCTTAAGATCGCGATCAAACCGGAATGACTTCTAATTCCGGATCAAACTGTTCTCTCAAAATTCCCTGAATAGCGTCCAACGTTGCGCCAACCGAACTTGGACAAGTGCCGCAAGCACCCTGATATCGAACTTCAAGTTTATGACCTTCGTACTTCACAACTTCCAAGTCTCCACCGTCGCCCTGGAGATGCATGCGCACTGTTTCATCTAAAATCGTTTCGATGCGCTGAATATCGGGAGGCAAGTTTGATCGATCGATTTGCTTTTTTTCTTCTTCCATCAAAAAACTAGGATCGTGCGCTGGCATTCTTGTTTGTAGAACAGCTTTCACTTCAAGCTGAAGCGTGTCGACGTCGGCGTCTTCCGAATAGGTGACTGTTATCACGTTTTCAAAAAAGTGAAGTTGCCGAACTCCATCAATCATAAAGAGATCTTCGGCGACACGAATTCCTACCGCCTCGGATGGACGAGAGTACGTCGCCTTCCCTTGCATCTTCGCCGGAACATTCATGACAAACTTCAAGGCGTTTGGATTTGGCGTCGGTTGAACTCGGATTAAAATAATATCTGTTGCCGTACTCATATAGAAGTCCTCACGTAAGAATCTCCTTCGCCTTTTTAACGGCTTCAATAAACGCCGCTGCTTCCTGCTTAGTGTTGTATACCGAAAATGATGCGCGACCCGTCGCTGAACAGCCCAGCCGCCGCATCAAGGGCTGGCAACAATGATGTCCAGCCCGAATCGCAATTCCCTGTTGATCCAAAATCGTCCCTACGTCACTTGCGTGAACGCCATCAAGATTGAACGACACAATCGACGTGCGCTTCTCAGCTTTGCCGTAAACCGTGATTCCAGAAATAGCTGCGAGCTCTTGTCGTACGCTTTCTGCTAGCTCTTTCGCATGGGAAAACGCGTTCAATGGATCGGTTTTTCCAAGCCAACGAATGGCCTCAGCAAGTCCAAGCGCTCCACCCACATTGGGAGTTCCGGCTTCAAACTTTTGCGGAACGTCGGCCCACGTCGAACCTTCAATACTAACCGTGTGAATCATGCTGCCGCCCCCCTGATACGGAGGAAGCATTTCTAGCCATTCTTTTTTCGCCCATAGAACGCCGATGCCAAAAGGAGCAAAAAGTTTGTGTCCCGAGAACGCAATGAAATCTGCGCCCCAGGCCTGAACGTCAACTGCACCCGCAGTGATTGACTGTGCTGCATCTACGAGAGTCGCCGCCCCCGCCGCTTTCGCCAACTTCACTACCGCAGGAATGTCGACGATTGTCGCCAAAACATTTGAACAGCCAGTCACGGCTACAACCGCTGTCTTCGTCTCAAGAAGCTTCTTAAGATGAGCCAGATCTATTTCGCCGCGATCGTCGATTCTCACCGCAACAAGTTTTGCACCCGCCCGCTGACAGGCAAGCTGCCAAGGCACGATGTTCGAGTGGTGCTCCATCTCGGTCACAATGACCTGATCGCCAGGCTTTAGGCCCTTTGCTTTCGCTGGGCCGGCCTCTGCACCTAAAGACGCAAGGGCTTGTGCGACAAGATTGATAGATTCTGTCGTGCCACGCGTGAAGACAATTTCAGAAACATCCGTCGCGTTGAGGAAGTTCGCAACAGTCTGACGTGCATCTTCGTAGTAAACCGTGCCGGTTTCGGCCAACCAATGAGCACCACGATGGACGTTGGAATTTTCCTTCTGGTAATACCGAGCTACGCGATCGATCACAGTCTGAGGTTTAAGCGTCGTCGCACCGTTGTCGAGGTACACGAGGTTTTTGCCTCGCACACTCATCGAGAGCTGTGGAAAATCTTTTCGGACGCTTTCAACATCAAACGACATCAAACGTCCCCCCATGAAAGGCCGACCAAAGCCTCCGAAACAAACGTTCTTGAAAGCTCTCGGAGCTTTTCGGTTTCTACGGTGTCTTCAATTCGATCGATGACATCAAACGCAAATCCTCGCGCAAGAATCTCGATCGCCTTCTCTCTGGAGATACCCCGAGATTGAAGGTAAAAAACATGTTCAGCGTCAAGCCGTCCGATTG